>JBGTHI010000623.1:0-5169 GCA_041746295.1 Myxococcaceae bacterium | reverse complement strand
GGCTGGTCGAAGCCTACCTGGGCATTCCCATCCAGACCTGGGCCGACATCCGCGCACAGGTCGAGGGAATGGAGGTGGAGGACCTCAAGCGCGCCGAGGCCAGCAAGATGAAGCCGGTCACCGCGGCCATCCGTGCCCAGGCCAGCTCCTAGCCCGGGCTAGAGCCCTACGCTGCTGGGTGCGCGTCGCTGCGCCAGAACGGGGTCAGGCCGGTGGCTCGCTCTGATGAGGCACACCACTGAGACTCATCCGCGTGCGGTCCGGCTCTTGCTCTGACCGCCCACATGCGCCTCAAGGCCCTGCGTACCGCGCTTCGTCTCGTCACCCTCGCGGCCGTCCTTCCGGCCTCCGGTGCCTGGGCCCACGCGGTCCTGCTCCAGCCGAAGCCGCGAACCAACATCGCCGAGAAGCTCGCCCCCTGCGGCAACTCCACCCGCCGGGGAGACCCCACCACCCTCCCCTCCGGCGGAAAGCTCACGGTGAGCTGGACCGAGACCGTCGACCACCCCGGCTACTACCAGCTCTGGTTCAGCCCGGCGAACGACGCCGACTTCGTGCTCCTGGCCGACCAGATCCCCAACCCGGATGGCAAGCAGGACGGGTCGAGGGAGATCGCGCTGCCGGATCTGGAATGCGCCGCCTGCACCCTTCGCCTGATTCAGGTGATGACCGAGAATCCAGCGAGGCCCACCCACTATTACTCCTGTGCCGACATCTCGCTGAGCCGAGGCAACACGCCGAACCCGACGCCGGATGCCGGCAGCCCCGGTGATCCTGCAGGCAGTGAGGGTGGGGATCCCGAGCAGGACATGACTTCGGTTCAAGGCGCGGACGACGTTCGCGCCGGCTGCGGTGCGGTCGAGGGCGCATTGTCAAGCGGCGTCGCGATGCTCACCGCACTGTTCTGGACGGCCGCTGGAATTCGTCTCCGGCGCCGTTGAACGGCACGGCAGGGGGGGGATAGACCCCACAGCCGCCTGACCGAAGTGCCCGCACGACCCCGCAGCAATGGCCGCACGTCTACGCCACTCTCGAGCAATTTCGCGGCCCCGAGCGGGCCGTCCGAGCTGGAGCCAGAGCGGGCACGAGTCGCCAGGCGCCCCGTCCAGGATTACGTTATCACTGTTTGTTGGGGGGACGATCCCCCAAGGCCGGCGAGGTGGTGCACGTCTGCTCCCCTCGCTCTGGAGTGGCGGCGCTCCACAGCAAAGTGGGGTCGTGTAACCGCTGCGCGCACCTTTAACCTACATGTCCCCCAGTTCACCTCTCGCGAAATCAAGAGCCTACGTGACCGTCAAACCGGAAGTGGAGGGGCGCTCGCACGCTTAAGAGGCGGCACAACGGTTGCTTTTTGGCTCCCCGCTGTCCACGGCAGACACCGTGGGGAAGGCGGACCGAATGGGACTCTCTGCTCGAAAGCTAAGCACCCTCCTCTCACTTGCTTTCGGCCTGCTGGCCCTTCCCGTCGCCGCGCAGGATGCTGCCTCTCAGCGGTGCGCAACCAAGCTCTCGATCACCCTGTCGGGTAAGGCGCCAAGCAGCTCACTCCTCTCCGATCCCAATCCGCAGGGTCAGGTCCCCGCGCTGCTGGGATTGGCCGACTTTCAGGAGGCTTTCGCGCGCTTTATCAACGGGGCCTTCAACCGGGGTCCTGGGACCACCCCGGAGGAGGACGCCAGCTACTACCTGTCCAAGTACATCCTCCAGAACAACAAGCCTTGGCACGAGCTCTTCGACGGCCAGTACAAGGTCGCGGCCAATGGCACCGAGGTGCAAGTCACCGCGGATCCCGAGGGGCTGGGCTACTTCCGCAGCCCCGCCTGGCTCAAGCGCTACGCCGGAAATGAGGCTGCCGGCTTCAAGCTGGTGACCGCCTATCGCCTCCAGAACAACGTTATCGGCCTTCAACTGGCCGCCGCGACCCAGACGCCCGGAGTGGACTTCACCCTGGATGGCCGCCAGGCATTGGGCTGCCGCGGCTGCCACTTCGACAGCCCCTTCGCGTTGGACAAGGTAGCCAGGGTGTTGACGCGTCGGACCGGCGAAGGAAACAACGTCACCTTCACCCCGCCCGCTGCCAGCGACCTGCCCCAGACGGTCCTCGGCGGAATCCAGATCTCGAGCGATAAGGATCTCGTCGCGGCCCTGGTGAGCTCGGACTCCTTCCGCTTCCGCGCCTGCCGTCTGGCCTTCACGTTCCTGTACGGCAGAGCCGAGACCAAGCTCGAAGCGGAGGTCTTCGACCGCTGCGTGGACGCCTTCACCGCCGATGGCCGCATTCAATCTGCCGTCTCCGTCGTCGCGAGCGACGCGAGCTTCTGCCAGTAGCCTCGAAAGAGAGTGTGCCTTGTGAAAACGAAATCGATTAGAGCACTCGTCGTTCTGCTCTCCTTCGTCGGTCTCGCAGGCTGCGCCGGTTCGGTGTCCGAACCCGAGGGCACAGGTGGACCCCTTGGCATCGACCCCAAGACCGGCCTGCCTATCCTGGGCGACGATGACGCTCCGGCCGGCCGCTCCTACAAGGCCTTCGGCGGTGGCACTCTCGGGAGCGACCGCATTTCCGGTGCGGCCGGAGAGGAGATGAAGCGCGTGAAACCCTACTCCGCGCTGGTGGGAGAGTACGCGCGGGTTCTCGGCAAGACACCGGCGCTCTTACCGACCTTCGCCGCGACCTTTAGCGAGCCTCCCGCCCGATGGTTCTTCGAGCCGGAAGCCAGCGCCGTGAGCGTCTTCAGCGCCTACCGCGCTGCTTTTCAGGGCTGTCTGGATCTCACCGCCACCGACGCCGCATACGCCACGGCACCTACTCCCACCACAGCTGCCACGGAGTGCGGGAAATTCGCATCCAGGTTCTGGACCCGAACGGCAGGTAGCGCGGAGATCGACGTCTGCGTGAACGTCGCAACCGTGCAAACACAGCCCGAAACCGATTTTCGTCGCAAGTGGGCGTACACCTGCGCAGCAGTGCTCACCTCCGCCGGATTCCTCTCGTTCTAGCGCACGAACCTACTGGAGAACGAACCATGTCTCGTCGCCATCACATCTCACGACGTTCGTTGATTCAGGGCGCTGCGGCGGCCGCCGGGCTGAGCACCGTCGCCGGATCCTCGCTCTTCAATCGCGCCTTCGCGCAAGCGATCCCCGAGAAGCCCGTTCTGCTGGTCATTCATTTGGGCACCTTCGGTGGATACAACTCAGTCTTCAACAGCGCCGATTCGTTCACCGCTGCGGGAGATTTCGGCGCTGCCGCCGGGAACATCACGAACCTCGGCAACGGCCTGGTCGTGGATACGGCTACCCTGGGCTCGATGCCCGACTTCGCCAAGACGCACATGGCATCGATCGGGATGCGGCATGAGCAATTTCAGCACGAAGCAGCTCAGCGCGCGGTCTGGGGCGACGGCACCAACAATTTCGGCATCCGCTTGGCATCGGTGATGGGAGGCGACGCGGCGATCAAGTGCGCGCTGATGGGCGACACCACACCGGGCGATTTTCCCAAGAGCCCTGTCGGAGGCGTGTCGCTGCAGCAGATCCGGGACATGGGACCGACCATTGCCGCCCTCGGAGGAGGCGCGGTCGATCCCCTGACGCCCAACCGTGACATCGCGGCCGGCGGCCTGACCGCGGCACAGCAGATGTCGGGAGATTCGATTACTAAGAATCCCGTGCTGCTAGGCACCGTGAAGGAGGGCTACGCCACTTCGATTGAGACGCTCAAAAAGCCGGTCAGAACCTTCAACCTGGCGGCCCTCCAGAGCGCGTACGGAATTGGCACCTCCACCACCGTCAACGGCTTCGGTTCCAAGATGGCCGCGGCGGAGCTGATGGTGGAGGCCGGAGCCAACGTGATCATCGCGACCGATGGCGGCGACTGGGACACCCACGACGACAACAACGGCGCCCGCGCCAGACGCTCCATGGCGAGGATCATGCCCTCGATCAACACCTTCGTCGGCCGAACCTCGGCCTTCGCCGACCGAAACGTGGTGACGGTGATCATGGCCGAGTTCAATCGCAGCATCCCAAACTCGAACCACAACAGCGGCATGACGGCGACAGTGGTGGGCAAGTATGTGAAGACGGGGACCACTGGTAAAACCTCGGCCGCAGCCAATCTCCCTCCAAGCGCGCCCAAGCCGGTCGCGTTCTGGTCCTATCTGGCAACCGTGCTGAAGTCTCCGACCAACCCGTTCGGCGCCAATCCCCACAACCTGGTCCTCTAGCCCGGCTAGCCTCGTCCAACTGCAGTCTGGAACCCCGGCAGCCAGGTCGGAGCGGCGGCTCAGGCCTGGCTGTCGCATTTCAGGCGGAGAGCTTGCGGCATCAGCTCGATCGCGCAGGGAAGCGTTCCCGGCTGCTCGCCGTCGAGCTCCAGCAGCACCGGCGGGCTGCCGGCGTCATCGGGCAACACCGTCAATTTTCGGCAGCGCAGCGTGCGCGTACCCCTCAGGCGAAGATGGCCGCCGCCATAGAGGGCTCGCGCCTTCAGGATGAAGTCAGACGGCCGGTAACCCGACCAGAGGGTCACGTCGAATAACCCGTCCGAAGGGTCGGCGTTGGGGGCGACACACATCCCTCCTCCGAAATAGCGGCCGATCGCTGCCGCTAGGACCGTCACCGGGATCCTCTCGGGAGCCCCGTCATCGAAGGCAACCCGAACCCAACGGTCCCGGTACCGTCGCAGCGCCCTGAGGCTGCTCCAGGCAAAGCTCAGCCTCCCCCCCAGCGCCTTGCCCCGGTTCACCTCGCGGACGATTTCGCCGCTCACCCCCAATGAGCAGACGTTGGCGAAGAGCCGAGTGGCTGTCTCCCCCGAGTGGGCGCGAAAGGTCGCTTTCCCCACGTCGAGACCACGAAGCTGCTCGCTCTCGAGCCTCGCCAAGGCGGGCTCGAGTCCCCTGCCCCAACCGTAGCTCCGGCCGAAGTCACTCCCCGTTCCACAGGGGATGACCGCCAGGCTCGCGCTCGCATCGAGGGGCCGGCCGCCCTTAAAGAAGCCGTTCACCACCTCGTTGACCGTTCCATCTCCGCCCACCGCGACGATGCAGCGGCCCCCGATCTCCGCCAGCGCCCCCGAGGTGATCGCGACGGCATCCAGTGGCTGTTGGGTGATGGCGTAGGCCACGGTCCCGAATCGGCGGCCGAGCCTCGCGGCGAGCTCCGGCC
>JBGTHI010000622.1:0-2137 GCA_041746295.1 Myxococcaceae bacterium | reverse complement strand
AGCAGCTTCGCTTCACCCTTGATCTCGGCGAGAAAGCGCATGAAGTGGGCGCCGTACAGATAGGCCAGATTTCCGCGCGGCCAGCGCACCGGCACATGGCTCATCTGGTCCAAGCGGAACGGGCGCCCCTCCAGCACGTTGGTCCGCAACCACATGTCGAACAGGGCCGAGCGCAGCCGGCCGGCGGACGAGAGCTTTGACTCGATGTAGACGGCCAGCCCCTCCGTCAGCCACCGCGGGGAGAAGCTGTTGGGGAACCAGAGCCGGCCGAAGGTTGCGTTGAAGGCGCGCGGGATGCCGTAGACCTGGTCCAGGTGGAGGATATGGGTGTACTCGTGCGAGACGAGCAGCCAGATGTAGTCGTCGAAGTCGTTGAGCGTGGACAGCTCGTCCGGCACCTCCGCATAGAGACTGATCTGCCGGCGTAGGAAGGGCGTGGCGGAGCCGTTGGCGGTGTCGATGTCGTCGGAGAGGAGCAGGTCGGTTTTGTTGGCCGGCGCCCACTGAAAGAGCGGGACCAGCACCCGGTTGGCCTCCTCGGCGGTGCGTGCCACCCGCTGCGCCAGCTCCGCCTGCCCGCGACCTTCGTGGTAGTGGACGCGGAAGTGCGGGCTCTCCACCGTGTGCCAATGGACGCGGGGATGGACGGCATGCGCGAGCGGGCTCACCGCCAGCCCGGCTGCGAAAAGCCATAGCGCTTTGGCCCAGATCCTCAGGTTCAGGCGGCGCTCCTGGCTCGATCGTCGAGGAACCTTTCCACCGCGGCGCCAATCAACTCCGGCTCCTCCAGCGGGGCCAGGTGGGTTCCTCCCGAGATCCAGAGGTGCTCCGCCCGGGGGATACCGTCGGCCATCCGGACCGAGAGCGAGAGCGGCGTAAAGCGGTCGTCCTCGCCTCCCACCACCAGGGTCGGGACGTCGACCCGGGGCAGATGATCCCAGGCGGTGTGCTCGGACAGCGACCGCAAGGTCTGCACGAACACGACCGGGTCCATCCGCGCCAGGTGATCAAAGTAGGGCCAGAGGTCTTCGCGTTGGATCAGCGAGCGGTTGAGCTCAACATAGAGCGCCAGCTGGGTGGCCAGCTCGCTTCGGAAGCCCAGCCGTCCCATCCAGGCGCTGGCCCTGGGAAACTTCTCCACCGTCGCCTTGATGAAAGGAAAAGCGCGCTTGAGCCACGGACCATCGTGGAAGGTGTCCAGCGGGTTGCCGTAGGAGCCGCAGATCAGCACCAGGCCGCTCACCCCGTCCGGATGCAGCCGCTGGTACTCCAGCGCCACCTGGACGCCCATCGAGTGGCCGAGCAAGACCGGACGCCGAATCCCCGTGCGCTCGAGGACGGCGGCGAGATCTTCACACGATGGTGTCATGCCCAGATGGGTGGGGTCCGAGCCGATGGTAGACTTTCCATGGCCGCGGTAGTGCCAACGAACCACCCGTCCGCGGCGCTTCAGCCGGGGGAGGAGGTACTTCCAGACAAAGCCGTCGCACCCCAGGCCATCGCAGAGCACCCAGCCCGGTCCGCCCTCGCCGTGCGCCTGGAAATAGATTCGAGCGCCGTCGCGGGTCTGGATGAAGTCATGAAGGAAATAGGCGCCCACCGGCTCTCTTTTATCGGGTTTTGGTACATGATGGGTGGACCTTGCACGCTCCGCACGTTCATCTCCGGGGTCATGCCTCGCACGGGCAGGGGCCCCATTCGCACGGCCCCCCTCACGGGGCCAGGTCCGCCGGAGGAGGAGCCGAGGTTCGGGGGCGGGATCGGCGGCGGCTGGCGGTAGCCCTGGCGCTGACCGCCTCGATCTCACTGCTGGAGGTCTGGGGTGGGTGGCGAAGCGGCTCCCTGGCGCTGCTCTCCGATGCGGGCCACATGGTGGCCGACGCCTCGGCGTTGATCCTGAGCTTGCTCGCGCTCTGGTTTGCCGGCCGTCCGGCCGACGTGAAGCGCAGCTTCGGCTATTACCGGATGGAGATCCTAAGCGCGCTGGTCAACGGCGTAATTCTGTTAGGGATTACCGTGGGGCTGCTGGTCGAGGCCTACCTGCGCTTTCGCGCGCCTCAAGCGATCGACGTTCGGACCATGGGGTGGGTCACGGCGGTGGGGCTGGTGGCAAACCTCCTGGCGATGGCCACGCTCC
>JBGTHI010000621.1:0-3344 GCA_041746295.1 Myxococcaceae bacterium | reverse complement strand
GTGCCGGCTGAGCGTACGGAGCAGGCTGCCCGTCCTCGCCCTGGACCAGGCGGAACCCCGCTCCGCTCCATGCGCCGGTGCGCTCCGCGTCATGCGGGTTGAGCTCGACTGCAAACGCCTTGAGGCCCGGCGCAGCTGCTTGCATTTCGTTCTCAGCCAACTCTAGGAGCTGGGGCCCGAGCTTCTCGGAGCGGGACCACGCGTTCTCGATCACTCCGACCGGACCTTGAGGGCTGAGCACGATGTTCCAATGGACACCTCCGACGAACTCGCCCTTGGCGTCCCGGATGACGGTCAGGTCGTAGTTGGGTTTTTGCAGCAGCTGGAGCAGGTTCTCCGTCGATTCGGCCTCTCCAGTTGCCAGCGCCCCTTGGCTGCTCTGTCGGTATTGCTCAACGGCGTCCCTCCCGCCGCCGCCTGGACTATTCAACACCGCTTTGAGGTTCACCGACGAAAGCCCCGCGCGCTGCAGCTCCAGCTGGAGCGCGCCAATGTTGGCCCTCGCGCGGCTGCGCAGTTCCCCGGGTGCGGCGGAAAACCCCGTCCGAGCTGAAGGTGACCCTCCCCGCGGTACGTCGCTCGGTGGCGACGGCGAAGGTGGCGCCACAGGTAGAGCCGAACCCGGGCCGTTGACAGTGGCGGGGCGGAGCAGGCCTACCGGTCCAGCTGGAGGAATTCCCATTGTGCCCAGATCCTAGCCTAGTTCCGGCCGGCGAGCCCCTTCAAACAGGTCAAGGTGCTGAAATGCTTGGAGGTCCCCGGCATGTCAAGGCTGCCGCTCCGTTCGTCACTCCGCCTTGGCACCTGCGTCACCGTGGCCGGGCGGCCGGC
Organism: Myxococcaceae bacterium; assembly: GCA_041746295.1. Classification (GTDB taxonomy): domain Bacteria; phylum Myxococcota; class Myxococcia; order Myxococcales; family Myxococcaceae; genus JBGTHI01. The sequence continues at coordinate 2,513 of JBGTHI010000621.1, read as the reverse complement.
GGTGATGCTTGACCCGTTCGGCGAGCTGCGCGCGCTGCTCCGGCGTCAGCGTGGCGTGAAGCTCGATCGCGCGATCGGCGAGCTGGTGGGCCAGCACCCGTATCGCATCGATCCGCTGATCCCCAGCGTATGAGCCGCCTTGGCGTCCGGTACGGCGGCGTTCCAGAGCGCCAGGGCTTCCTGCCGGGTCTGCTTCTGCGTCTGCAGGAACGCCTTCATGTCGGCTACCGTAGCGGTCTTCTAAGGTGTTGACCTTCTGCCGCTGCGCATCGGTGGCCTTTAGGTCATTCGGCGCGGCGTCGACCCGTTTGGAGATCATCATCTCCACCCGCTCCGGATTGCCGTGCATGCTCATGGGCCCCCCGATCGCCACGGTCGCCAATCCCGCTACAACCACTGCCGTTCCAAATCCCATCGTCGCTATCCATCGTCTGTTCGTCATCGCACTGCTCCTTTCGATGAACAGAGGATGTCGGGCCCATCCGCGCCCTGCCTTAAAGAGGCTGTAAAGAAACGCAAAGCCCGGCATCGCTGCCTTTCGAGGGCCGACGCGCGCGGCCAACTGGTGGGATCTCGCGCCACCTGTTGGCGCCAAATCACACCAGTTGATCATCGGCGTCGATACGTGCTCCCTCTGCTACCGCTTTCGATCTACAGATACCTGATGCGCGACCTGGCGCGCCTTGAACCAGCGGCCGATCGGAGGCGTTAGGGCCAGCGTCGCCAGGATCCGTAGCGGCTGGATCACCTTAGTTGCGGTCCACGACGCGGCGGCCAGCCCCAGACCACTGCCAATGCCGCGGGACTGGAAGCCCTGAAAACCGAACCGGAAGGCGATGGCAAAGCCGGCCAGCGAGAGACCGAACAGGGCGAAGTAGATTGCGAACGCCACTGGCCCATACTCGGAGATCAGAACCGAAAAGCGCTCCTTGAGACGGGCGAGACGTTCACGCATGCAGGTACTCTACACCCGCAATGAGCTCGATCGCTTCGGTAGTTCGCGGGTGGCCAGCGAGATCCGGCGGACTTTCAGAGATGGAAGGCCTCTATCAATATGGCATTCGCTTCAGGGATCCACCCGTTCTGTAGCGCCTGCCGCACGGCGTCTCCGGGCGGCGAAACCCGTCCGCCCGACGAGCATTGCCGGGACGCTGTCGATTTATGTCGTTTTGCACAGGTCTCGCGAGGACGCCTAAGTTTCTGACCGCGAGCCATCGGCAGGCCAAGGTTGCATCATCGGGGTGCTTGATCGCCAGGTTGCTAGCATCAACATTCTTCATTTATCGCTTATGCAAGAGAGGCTTCTGGCGCTTTGGGCGATCCCCTTCCGCTCGCGCTAGAATAAGGCTGGAGGCGCTGTCTCGCATCGTGTTACGGCCGAGCAGATGAAGACATTCGCCCGTGCTTTCGCTGTGTTCGCGTCGGTGTCACTTGCTGGTCCCGTCCTCGCTCAGACGCTCGAGGTGGGGACGAAGGCTGCCTCCGCCTCATCCACCCCGGGCAAGACCCAGGTTACCTGGTGGGGCCATGCCGCCTGGGTGGTGAAGACACCCGGTGGAGCGGTGATCGCGATCGATCCCTGGCTGCAGAATCCCAAAGCTCCCAAAGACGTGGCCTGGCCCGAGGCATTGGATGCGGTTCTGGTCACCCATGGCCATTTTGATCACGTGGGCAATGCGGCGGAGCTGGCCAAGAAGACCGGCGCTCAGGTGGTCAGCTCTTTCGAGCTGGCGGCGCTGATCGGTGCGGAAAAAGCGCTCGGCGGGAATGTGGGCGGGGCGGTCAAGGTGAAGGACGCGACGATCCACTTCGTGGAGGCGGTCCATTCCAGCGGTTTCGGGCAGGATTCCAAGTCGCTGAAGTATGGCGGCTCGCCGATGGGTTATGTGATCGAGATCGACAAGGGACCGACCCTCTACCACGCTGGCGACACCGGGGCGTTCGCCTCCATGGCGCTGATTGCCGAGCAGTTCCATCCCTCTGCGGCGATGTTGCCGATCGGCGGCCACTTCACGATGGATCCATCCGGCGCCGCGCTCGCCGCCAAGCTGCTCAAGGTGAAATCGGTGCTTCCGATGCATTACGGCACCTTCCCGCAGCTGGCGGGCACGCCGGCGGAGCTCAAGACCGCGCTTCAGAAGGCCAAGGTCCCGGCCAAGGTCATCGCGCTTCAACCCGGCGCCACCACCGCACTCTAGGCACGATGCGTTCAGAGGGGTGCCCAACCAGCAGGCTCCATACTCGAACTGTGCTCGTTTTCCCGCGCCTTCCGCGGTTTTTTGAGCGAAGTTCGCGCCGCGGACGCTTTATCTGAACGGCATTAGCTCTGACTAGGACCCCGGCGCCCCCATTTGCGGCGCTCGCGCTCAATTGTTCTAGGGGGTGTCCCTAATTGGCTGCGCGCCCGATCTCTGCGTCGCTGGCCCTCCCCAAATCCTCACGTACATCTTTGTACGCTCCGGTTCGGGGCCCCTCCATCTCCTTGATATCTGGCTGCTCGCTTTCAATTAGGG
>JBGTHI010000620.1:0-4291 GCA_041746295.1 Myxococcaceae bacterium | reverse complement strand
AGACTGGCTGGATCGCCACCACACGACCTTCAAGTTTCGCGTCGGGGCGTTGTGTGAGCGGACCCAGGATCGAATGACCGACGCGCTGGCGGTCAAGGCGTTCCTCCGGGCATTGAACCGCGTGCCAGCCTACGAACATTTCTTGATGAGCCAAGGTGTCACGGCCATTACCCGTTGGTCGGACATTCCAATCATGACCAAGGTGAACTGGGTCAGGCGGTATGGTCCCCCGGCCATCCTCGTCGACGGCAGGATTCCTGCCGGCCAGGTCGATCAATCGTCGGGTTCGACGGGCACGCCGAGTGTCTGGTACCGCAGTGTCAAAGAGCAGCAGCACACCGGCTTGATGATGCACCATGCCTCGAGGGTGCAGGTGCTCGGCAAGCCCGTCAGCGTGCTCAACACCTTTGCCCTCGGGCCTTGGGCAACGGGCATCACCGTTCACCACGGGCTGAGCCAAGGCGCTACGATGTATCCGCTCGGACCCGATATCGAACTGGTGGTGGAGGCGATTCGCCAAGACACCGAGATGGCGCGGTTGACCGGCGAAGAGCGGGTGCAGGTCGTGACGGGTTATCCACCGTTCCTCAGGAAGATTGGTGAACGCTTGTCTGAGCTCGCGGAACGCGGCGTCGATTTTTCCGGCGTCGAGCGATGGGCCGTGGGCGGCGGAGAAGCGATGACGCCGGCGTCGCGGAAGCGGCTGCTCGAATCCGGCTTCTCCAAGGTCTATTCTTCCTATGGTGCCTCGGACTTGACGATCAACGTCGGTGCTCAGGACGACTGGTGTGTTGAGGTGGAGGAGGCCTGCGCAAGGAATCCCGAATTGGCGGTAGAGCTGTTTGGCCGCGAAAGCGTTCCATCCATTTTCCACTACGACCCGTCCCAGTACTTCATTGAGGAGGCGCCGTACGTCGATGACGAGCGGAGGGTCGATCGCCTCCTGTTTACGCAGCTGACCGGCGTGACCTGTCCCAAGATCCGCTACGATCTGGGAGACGAAGGCCGGGTCCGCTCCGCCAGCGAGGTCCAGGAGATTCTTTCTCGCCATGGAGTCGAGGTCGCGGAGAGAAAGCACTCGTTGCCGGCGCTATTCGTTTTTGGTCGGGTCGAGAACGCGGTGACCTATTGCGGCGCCAAGATCACGCCGGATCATCTTCTACGTGCGCTCGAGGCGGCGCGCTTGGACGATGCGCCGCTCGCGTCGTTGGTCGAGAACTGCGCGCTCAATGACTACGAAGAAGACGATGGAACCGCCAAGCTTCGCTTCCTGATTGAGCTGAAGGAAGGTTTGGCCGAAGAGGACCTTCCAGCAGACGTGCGCGACGCTATCATCAACGCGATCATCGAAGGGAGCGCCGACTTCCGAAAGGCTGTCGACATGAACGGGCGGGAGCAGATCGAGCTGGCCGTGTTCGAGCGCGGAACGGGTCCGAACTTCCACCCGAACATCAACACCAAGAAGAAGTACATCTTTCGCGGCAAAGAGCTCTCTTGAGAGGGGATCGAGAAATGAGCGCCACCGAAATCCAGCGTGTCCTCACCGGCGTTCCGTCGGAGGAGCTGATTGGCTACTGCCGTGCTTTGAAGGTTGGAAAGCTGATCTACGTGACTGGAACCGCTCCCATCGCAGACGAGGCCAAGCCCCCGAAATCCACCGCAATCGAGGACAATTACAGCAATTGGGCCCTCCAGGATTCGAACCTGGGACCAATCGGTTATGAGGAGGGGTCTCGGGAGCTGGCAGGGCTTCGCACAGGGTCGCCTCGCGTCCCATCCCTTCGAAAATATTGAGAGTAGGGCAGAGGCGGGATCGGACGGCTTCGCTCCGGATGGCACCATTTCGAACGATTTTGGTGCGTGGTGTTGACCGTGCGGGAAGTCGCTGAACGGCTTCGGGTTTGCCGCGCGACGGTCTACGCGATGTGCGAGCGCGGGGAGCTGGAGCACTTCCGGGTGATGAGCAACTCGATCCGGGTGGGGGAGCGTGATCTTCGGAAGTTCCTGAAGTGGCGGGCTTGAAGTGCCGCTGGACTGGGTGTATCTTATAAGCTACATATGCTCGGGTGATCGAACTCTTCCGGTACACGCGCGCGGACGGTCGGGAGCCGTTTACGGTTTGGCTTGACTCGATCCGGAACGCGGTCGCACAGGCCCGGATCCGGGTTCGATTGCTTCAGATGGAAGGGGAGGCAGCGATGAAAAAGCTAAAGGGCGTCGTTTCGCACCACAAGCGTGAGCTTGAGGAACTTCGCGCAAGCCGCAAGCTCGCGGTCGAGTACCTGAAAGCTGCGATGGAGTCGCTCGACAATCCGAAGGATCGAGCGGCAGGCCTGCTGGCGCTTCGCACGATCGCGGAGGCCTATGGTGGTCTTGGCGCCGTGGCGGCTGAAGCAGGCATTAGTCGTGAGGCGCTGTACCGTGCGCTATCGCCCAAGGGCAATCCAACCCTCAAGACGCTGATCGCCGTCCTTAAGACTGTTGGGCTGCGACTTTCCGTTGAAAGAGAGCGTCACGCCAAAGCGGCCTAGCCCCATTCCCGGGGAACTTCGGACAGCACCCGCAGGCCGGGCGAGGCCAGCACCGCGGCCAGGCCGATATTGATGGCTCTCTGGGCGGTTCCCCCGTCCACGTCCAGCCCAGTGGCCACCAGCCTGCGACCACCGAAGGTGACGGTGTCAGTGACGTCCTTGAGGCCCACCGACTCGGTGACGTCCACCACCACTACTGGAGCATCGTCCCCTCCGGCGAAAGCGCTCACCACCTGGCGAAGACCGGCGATCCCGCCCGGCTCGACCTGAACGTGGCCGGTGTCGATCCGGTCGGGGCTGGCCACCGGATGGATCTCCTCCCGCAGCTCATGGACCTCCCATCCCAGCAGGGCGGCGATCGACACCGCCGACTCCAAGAGCCCCGGATGGCGCATCCAGCCCGCGTCGACGCCGGCGCCGAACTCCTCGGGAGACCGGCCGGCGCCGATCCGGTCTTGCACGTCCGCGCTCCGGTCGGCCGCCCCGGCCTCCCTCAGGATATCCACCCGGGTCCCGGCGGGGACCGACCAACTGAGCCCCGACAGCAACGCCTCGACCTCGAACCCAGGGCTCACCCCCAGGCCCATCATGACCACCCCCGTGCTCTGGGCCATCTCGTCGAGCTGCATCGCAATGTCGGGATGGCTGAAGAACGGATATGAGAGGCCCGGGTTGGTGGAGACCACGTTGATCCCCTTCAACCCCAGGTCATCCAGTTGGGCGACGACTTCGCGCGTCAGCTTCAGCCCGTGGGTGTGAAAAGCCAGCGTCCCTGGGGGGACGTCATCGATGAGCTCCCCCAAGGGGTCGTCGCCGACTCGGTGCGCCCCGATCCGAACCCCGTCCAGCCCTTCGACATCCCCAAGGAGCTCGCCCAGCGCCATGCCCTTCCACGCAGGATTGGAGTCGAGCGCGGCGACAATCTGGAGCCCCCTGGATCCCGCCGCCTGCCGGGCGACCGCCTGGCCCGCGTTGCCCAGTCCCACAATCATCACCGGCAGGGGGCTCGGAGCCTCGTAGCCCGGCTCGCGATACCACTCCAGCCCTCGTCGGGCACGCCGAGCCATCCGGCCATCCAGCCCGTGGAGGGTCCTGGTCCTCGTGGCTCCAGCGAAATCCATCCGACCCCCTGTTGGGTGGTCCAACAGATTGTTCTGAGGAAGCCTACGGCGGGAATCTGACAACGTCCAGGGGGGCCCCGAATAGGCCGCCCACGGAAAACGCAAGCTCCCGGAAGGGTGGCGAGATCGGCTGGTACCATTTCAGCCCCGTTCGGCGGATCCGGCGCGCGCGATGTGCCTGGAGAAGCACGACCTCGTCATTTCTAAGCTCGTAGCGATGCGAGAGAAGGACCAGGAGTTCGCCCTCGCCTTACTAAAGGCCGAGTTGGTCGAGATGGATGTTCTGATTGCGCGGGCGGCCGAGTTGAAGAGCGTTCCTGCGGTGACCCGCAAGAACGTCCAGCGATGGCTGGAGGCGGTCAGTCATCGCTTTCCAATTTGAGAGAGCCGGGTCCGATGAACCCACTGCTGAGGGGAGAGCATTGCTCAAAAGCTTCGCGAGCTGTTCGCCGCCTGGTGGCGTTCTCTCAAAGAGCAAAGGGCGGGGAGGACAGTTCTTGGAGGCGGCCCAGAGACGGGCGACCCGGCTGCCACCAGGTCGCCCAGCGAGTGGAGTCGCATCGTCTCGAGCAAGATGGTGCGGCGAAATGGGCTCGCTGTCGACCTTCTCGCCCGGCGCCATGAGTGGAACGCGACGGG
>JBGTHI010000619.1:0-2699 GCA_041746295.1 Myxococcaceae bacterium | reverse complement strand
GATGAACTTCTGATCAGAAAGAAGGACAGACGGCGGTCAGGTCGGAACGGTCAGCTTCGGACCCGGCTTCCGCTTCCTCTTGCTTGGCAGCGCCTCCTCGGAGTTCCCATAGGTGCACGACCCAAAGTGAACAGCCGCTTGGCTACAACCCTCGACACCAACGAGAAATTTCGGTCACGAAAACACGGAGGACGGATTTGCAGGCGGGCGATGGCGGAGGAACGAGAATTCGAACTCGAGGTGGGCAGGATTGAGGTATCATGCTTCAATGCTTCCGCGCCTGGACGAGATAGGCCTCAACTGCCACCTCTCCGAGGGCTTTCATCGCCTCGAGACGGTGCAGCCCCTCGATAAGCACGAAGCTCGCGCCATCGGCGCGAACCTGAATCGGCGTGGTGAGGCCAACCTCAAGAATGCTTTCGGCGATCTCCGAGACGCGGGCCGCTTCCAGGGTCTTTGCGCGTTTGACCGGCACCCGGATGGCGGCAATGTCGATGCGCTTGGCCTTCAGCATGCTGCCGTTCTCCAAGGGGTGGGATCACAGACGGGCGAGGAGCTCGGCCTTCTTGGTGGCATACTCTTCGTCGGTGAGGATGTCCTTGCGCCGCAGTTCGGCCAGGCGTTCGATCTTGGCAAAGGTATCTTCCTCCGCCGCAGCATTCATCAGCCCCGCGACGGGACTGGGTTGGACGCCAGCCGGTGCGGGTTCGGGCATGCGTCGCACGTCCGCTGTTCGCTTGACGTCGTTTGCATCCACGCGCGGCAAGTCGGCGACGCGTACGAGGCCAAGCTGGCTGGTGAAGGTCACCGACTGGTCGGAGCTCTGCTGTTGCGAGAAGCCAGAGATCTGGTGCTCTCCGGTGTCATGGATGCTGACCCGGCCGCCGAGGTCGACTGCGAGGCGGCTTGTGGCGGGAAAGTAGGCGTAGCGCAGATCGTTCTGCGCGCCCACCGAGCTAGGGGTTCCAAGGTCGTCGGGCCACCAGTCCGACGAGCGGCCCGAGACGAAAAGGCTCACACCCAGCCCGCCCTGAGATTGGCCCTGAGCCTGAGACGCTCGGGCCGGGGGCTCGAAGCGGTCGATCAAGGCGGCGAGCTCAGTCGAGAGCGCGTCGACCCGCGCCTTGAGCGCGTTGTTGAACATATCGCCGACCATCACCATGCCGCCGCGCGACCACTGGCCCATCCCTCCCAGCTCCGGATGGCTGAACTGTGCCTGGTTGCCGTGTCCCGCCAGGAGAGCGGTGAGCAAAGTGAGCGCGGCGTCGGCGCTGACGTGATGTCGGGAAGCAATCTCCTCCATGAGACGGCGACCCTCCGCGGTGAGTTGGGTCATGTTTGGCGAACCTCCTCTGCGCGGGGCCGCAGCGGCCTGATTGTTCGTAGCACCCCGCTGTCCTTGGGCACAGCGCCATGTCGAGTGGCGAGGCCCGTCTATCGGACATGGTTCGGACACGAATCGAAACGCCCCGGAGGATGCTCCGGGGCGTGCCGCTAATCTACTGGTATTGTTATCAAATCTGGTTGCGGGGGTAGGATTTGAACCTACGACCTTCAGGTTATGAGCCTGAGGCTTTTCGAGGCTCAGGGACGAACTACCTGTCAATATTCATCCGCCTTCGCGAACCTCGATCTCCACGAGTACGAGCTTTCCCTCGTACCGGGTGTCGCCCGGACCCATCACGTATCGTCTGCAGTCATACACGGCGGGATTGCCGTCAAACTCGCCGAAGCAACGTGCGCCCGGCACGAGCTGGCGTCTGAGTGACCTCACGCCCTGAAGAAGCCGAACCGCGAGATCGACATCCTGGATTGAAGTCAGCGTCGTGGCGGCCGTGCCGATCCACTCCTGCTCAATGTCGCTGCGGGCGGCCGGATGGTCGGCCAGTCGGTACTGAATCGCAGAGGCGGTAACCCCAGCGTAGTTAGGCAACTCGCTGTCGAAGGCTCGACGCCATTCGTTGGAGGATTGCGACTGGCGCGACCCTTCGCTTGTGACCCACGTCTGGTGTTCAAACCGCTCGGAAACGATGAGATTGACTTCCACGTCGTTCAGATCGACGCGACCTTCGAGCAAGGTCAGAGCTGCTTCGTAAGCGGCGCCAGCGAGCTCGTCAAAGCCGACAGTCGAGAAATCTTCCTTTTTTTCGATCCAGTGGTCGTCTTCACTGTCGACGAAGGGTAGTGCCGCATCATCGAATAGCATGATCAACTTCCATCGCATCGACTTCACTCCAAAAAAGGCTGGTACACTCGCCAGCAATGAAGAGATTGGTCGGGCTTGCCAGCCGCAAAGCAGATTTAGAGAGCGTTCGTATTATCCTCTTTGATCAGAGGAAATCATGCATTCGGGTGTCAATTGTATTGGATGCGGCAGGTTGAGCTTGCGCGCCAAAGGATCCTGTTTCGGGTCACTGCCGAGCGGCCAACCTTATTCGCGTCGTTCCGGAGTTGTGCTTCGACCGGCGCCGGTGGACAGGGCGTCCGACGTTGAGCATGGTTCGGGAGCGCAGCCACAGAAACAGGAGCCTTGGCAGCCCGTGCACGCGCCACTTCCCCTTCGTACCAAACCAGTTCCCCGTGAAACGCTGCCGTCCTTCCTCTCCCGCCTCGCGGCGGTCAACGGCGTGGGAGCTGCGGACTTCGCCGTCGATCTGGGATTCTCGATCAAGCGGTTCCTGAACCTGGAGGAGGATGCG
>JBGTHI010000618.1:0-8361 GCA_041746295.1 Myxococcaceae bacterium | reverse complement strand
AGATGCCGTCGGTGAAGCCGAAGTGCTCGGCCGCATCGAGCGGCGCGGTGAGCAAAGTGGCGAGCTCCTCCACTCCGGCGGCAGCCATCCCCTTCCGATACCGCTTCTGCAGATCAGCGAGGGCGGTCTCGTCGGCACCATAGAGCAGAAGCAGCACGTCGACGGGGGCCGAGCCTGAGCCGCCCCAGGACCAGTGGGAGGGCTCGCTCTCCCCGGTGTCGCCCAGCTGCCGAGACCGGTCGGGTTGGGCCATCCCCTGGATGAACTCGTTGGAAAAACCGGCGAGCGCTTCACCATCGAGCCCGATCCGCGCAAGCCCGCGGTGGGTGAAAGCCAGCTGAACCACCCCGTCTCCCCGAGCAGGTTTTCCGCGGGTCACCCGATCGACCACCGCTGCCAACCATCGCGCGCAGAGCTTGGGATCTCGAATGGCAAGCAGGTGGTAGCTCGCGCTCCGCTCTGCCCCGTAGCCGCGAAAGACCAGCCCCTGAATGTCGTCGACCTCCAAAGACTCCTGCTCGGGCATGGAGGGCTCTCCTACCTATACGGGGAACTGAAGCGTGAAATTGATCAGCTTGGCGCGATCCCAATAGACGACGCCCAGGTAGAGGCCGGGCGCCACGCGGCGGATCTCGTCGCGGATGTGCTGAGCGACCAGTGAGCTCTTGCTGTAGTCCAGGACGATGCACTCCCGGCTGTCGAACCAGCTGCTCTCCCGGTAAACGTCCGCCACGATGGCGTGCAGCCCCACGGGTAGAATCTTGTTTCGGAGCTTTGCCGATTTGGCGTCGAACACCTTCCCCTGCCAGGCGAACCAATGGACAAACTTGGCAATGGGCCCCTCTAGCACCGTCCCCGGAGCGATGATCGCGGTCCCTTCCGCCTCACCGTCGGGGATCTGCCCCACCTCGCCGTGGCGGAAAAGCTCGTCGAGCTCCTTGCCCGACATCTTCAGAATTCTTTCCATGGTGATCAGCATTGGGTTCTCCCTTCCAACGAGGATGACTGAAATGCAGACAGTGGTCGCACGAGTCCGAGACCGCGCCGTCGTCGAAGACCAGTCGACCTATCAGCAGCCATGGCTCTGCGTTCGAATCGCGAACCCGGACCTCGAACTGCAGCGGACCCTGGGCAATGGAGGCTCGGAGCTCCTCCCGGAAGTCGGCCGCTCCCGTGCGTCGCGCGCCGGGAGCGCCGCGGATCAGCATCTGGCGCGGGGCGCGGATCTGCTCACCCTGCCCCATTCCGGCTTCGGCAATGGGGTAGAGCTGCCGCCGCTGGGAATGCGAGTCCACCCAGCGCTGAGTTAAGGTGACCGCAAGGAACAGCGGAAGGAACCGCAGCGAGCTCGGGTTTAACGAAAACGGCGGCTCGGTCACCAATTGAGTGTCGAGGACGCTGGGGGTGAGCGTACCGCCGTTGTCGTCGATGACGAAGAAGTTGGCTGTCTTGACGGGCGGCCCGCCGTGGGGCTCCCCTCCGGGGAAAAGCTTCCCCGCGAGCCCGAAGGAGCGGTAGTGGCCGGCGCGGGTCTCGCGCAGGGTGACCGAGGCGCGGGCGATCAACGGGGCGACGCTCCCCTTCCGAAAGTAGCCGCTGTAGGGGTTCGCATGGGTCACCTCCCAGCGGCCCGAGAGACAGACACCGTTGGCGCGAATCAGCTTGTTGAAGCGCGGCAGGAGATCTCGAGGATCGCTGAGCGTCCGCTTGGCCGATTGAAAGAACCGGTTGTGGAACGCGCCAAAGAACGAAGCCAGGGTCACGCGCTGATCCGGCAGCGGATAGCCATCGGACCTCACCCGCCGCCAGACCTCGGAGAAGACCGATCCCCGGTATCCCACCGGACGCTTCAGATCGCGACCGAGTTCCATGGGGAGAAGGCGTTCTTCGCGTGGGCCAGGGCTGGGGTGAGCGACGGGAAGTGACGGATCAGCACCGAGCTCATCGTGTTCTCCTGGACCCAGTCCATTCCCACCTTGGAGTAGACCCTCTCGGTGAAGTCGGTGGTGAAGAACCGATCGCTCTTGAGCCGCCGGGAGGCCATCAGGATAAAGACCCTGAAGGCGGTGTCGCTGAATGCCATGCCGTCCGGGAGAGGCTCGGCCAAGAGGCCGACCTGAAGGTCCACCCTCTCCACGTCCTCGTAGACCTCGGCCAGCTCCTGCGCCCATTCCGAGTTGTCGGTCAGTTTGTCGAATGACGACGGAGCGGGCAGGCCCAGCATCCGCCGGAAATCGTTGTAACGCGGCACCGCGCGTTCCCGGTCTCGCAGGATGTCGACCGCGGCCAGATCGACCACCGTCTTGTCTGCTCTGTCCAACCGGCGCAGCGTGTTGGGGTAGTTGTGAAGCCTCAACGCTCCAGGGTGCGCCAAACCGAAGGAGTAGAGCAGGTCATCTACCCCCAACTTCCACTTGTCGATCTGGGCCGAGACGCTGGTGTTCAGCAACTCCGAGAGCGGGAAGGTCTTGACCACCACATTATTGCGGAGAGCTCGGAAGGTCACCTCGTCCGGAATCAACGAGTGCATGCGGTAGACCGAAACGAACTCCTCGGTGATCGCATAGGGCACGCCGTGGTGGTTCTTGGCCGACCCGGGAATGCCGCTCAAGATCTCATCGTCGCTCACCCGGCCGTAGAGGCGATTGACCCGCTCGCTGGCCAGCCCCCACCAGTTGGCGTTCATCGCCATGGTGGTGGTGGGATGGCTCAACAGCGCGGGCGTCCATTCCACGGTGTGGATCTTGGCGATCAAGGCGGCGTTCACCATCCGGGCCCGCGCGAAGATCTCGTCGCCCGACCACCGGGGATAGGTGGTCTTGAGCGCATCGCAGATCGCATTGTGCTCGAGAGCGAACAGCGTGTGCAGCAGACCAACCCCGGTCCAGGTGGTGTCGGCGAGGAAACCGACCCGGTCGAGCTGCGTTCTCGGATCCAGTGGGAGGAACTTCCCCTTCTCGAGCTTCAGCTTGCCTGCGTCGGAGCTGGAGCCGTCGCCGGAACCGCGCACCGCCTTCACCGTCGAGGCATCGCTGCCATAGATCTGCGATGCGTCCCACCAGTGGGTGGCCGCGTTCAGGAAAGTGGGAGCGGCCTGGGTGAAGGGACAGCGGGTGGGATCCTTGCGGGTCCGTTGAATCTGCATCGGCCGTTCGTGCCAGCCATCGTCGGGCGCCAGTGGAATCTGATGCGGATCCTGGGTCTCGTTCTGGCCGTGGCTGAACCAGTCCCGGGTCATGAACTGGATCCACGCGGCGGCGAGCACATTCAGGGAGGTGGCGGGCAGAAACTCCTTCCGCGCAAGCAGCCGCTCACTGACCAGCCGAGGGCTGGGCGCCAGAAGCTCGGCAGCCCCTTCCTCCACCACCTTGTCGAGAGGGAGATTGCGCCCAAACCGGGCGCCGGCCATGCCCATGCGGGGGTTCTCCAGATCGTTGTAGCTCCCGTCCGGCGTTCGAGCTTTGAGCACCTCCGCATCGGGAGGCATCAAAGGCAGCGCGCGACCCTCCTGGTCATTGCCCTGGCCACCCGCGCTCTTGCCTTCGGCCTCCGCCGCGGCGCTGAGCGCGATGCGCGAGGTGTCGTGGAGATTGTGGGCCCGCAAGCTGTTGCGCAGCTCGGCCAGGTTCGCCAAGCCCAGCCAAGGTGGCAACCGGTACCATGGGACCGCGCGGTTGAGGACCTGCGTGGCACGGCCCAACTGCCTCGAGAAAAAGGTTTCACCCATCGGAAGGTCCCCCCCTGACAGCGTCGCGCACCGTCAGTGCGTGGGGCGGACCCTAGACGAGGTCACGCCCGAGTCAACACGATTGTCAAAACAGCGCCAACCACTCGCGCGCCTGGCGCTCGTTCAGCTGTCCCCGGAGCCCCGCGCGAACCTGCGAGTTCTTGTCGATGTGGAGCGTGGTGAGCTCGGGATAGGCCGAGTGCCAGACGCGGGTTGGAATCTGCTGCCGCACGTTGACCGCCTTGAACAGTTGCTCGTCGCTCGCTCCGCCCTTGATCAGCCACCGCGTCTTGGGATAGCCGACGCCGTTGCTGAAGACGAGGTTTAGCCCCCAAGCGACCTTGTCGATGAAGTCGTTCATGTAGCTTTCAAGATTTCCGTCGTAGTTGCTGACGAACAGGACCCGGCGATAGTCGTTCAATGGCACCCAGCGGGCGAAGTGGATCGTTTTAACGCCTCCCGAAAAATGCAGCCGCGGGCGAATGAACGGCGGTCTCGGCGAGCGCTTGAGCCTCAAAGAGGGAATGCCACCCAGATTGCCTCGATTGTAGATGTGGCGGGTACCGTAGTTGGCCACTCTCAGGACGGCCTCGAGTACGGTCCGCCTGAGCCGGCCTGGCTTCACGAACCCCAGCACCGCGAATGGATTCTGGGCACTGAAGTCCACCACCGAGGCCAACGCTTCGACATGGGCCTGAGACGCCCTTTGGCGCGAAGGGGCCGGCTCCGTCGCCTCCCTCACCCGAACGGCGATCAAAGCGGCTGCGGCCAGAGGCCACAGTGCAAGGGCCAGGGCCGGCGCGCCCCACCGATGAAGCTGTTCTCGAGCCCTGATGGTTGCAGCGAGCGGCGCCGGAGCTTCCAGCGCCCATCCCAACTCGGGGGTCTGCCCGACGAACGCGCGGATCTTGTTCCGGATGTGCGTGGCGGAGAGCCCTTCCAGCTCGGACCTATCGATAAACCGTCGAATGGCCTCGCACAGCTCGGCTTCGCCGCGGATCTGTTCGACCGTGTGGCCCACCCTGTTGGCATAGAAGGTGGCGGTCGGAGCTATCCTCTCCCTCAAGTAGTCGAGTCGCTGCTCGGGGGTAGCGGGAGGCGGAGGGTAATCCGCGCAGTTCTGAAACAGGGTGTCGATGCCATCGCCCGAAATCTGAAGTAGCGCCTTGAGATGGCTGTCCGCTGACCCGTCACAGTCGCTCATCAGGACCAAGCTCGGCTCGATCGGGGGGCCGGAAGGATCGCCGGCAGGATCCAAGACGAACAGCCGGGCGAAATGGCTGCGCGGTAACTTTCCTAAGGGAATGACATCGTTGTGCTTGGGATCCGCATGCATTCGCTCGACGAGCGCTTTCAGCTCAGTCAGTCTGTCGCGCCGAACGTTGGCGACCACGGTCAGCGGTTCTTGATGGTCCGTTTCCATGCAACCAACAGTAACGCAAGGGGAGATCCAGATGCTCCAGCAAAGATTTCACAGGGCGCTTGTTTCATTGATGCGCCTCGAACGCCGGTTTGAGCCGTTCATCCGTCCCTACGTTCAACCTTTCTTCCGTCCGGCGCTCGCCCTCTTGATCCAGGCGGCGATCAATGCGGGGCGGGAAGACCAAGGGCTCAACCTGGCAGAGGAGAAACCGCTCCCGGACGAGGAGGCTTTTCTCGACTCGATCATCGCCGACATGGGCGCCTACATGCGCACGCACTACAAACCGGGCGAATACCAGCGCGCGGGCAATACGAAAACCCACGGCATCGTGCGCGGGGAGGTGATCGTCCACGACAACCTGCCGGCGAAGCTCCGGCACGGCGTCTTCAAGAAGCCCCGCGCCTTCCCGGCGTGGATCCGCTTCTCGGGTCCGGGCCCCGACAGCCCCAAGGACATCGACGACGTGGGCTTCCTGAGCATGAGCATCAAGATGATGGACGTGCCGGGAAGGAAGGTGATGGATGGTGAGAAGCTCACCCAGGACCTTCTCGCGATCTGCACGCCGACCTTTGTGACGCCGGACGTGAAGGCCAATGCGCAGCTGCAGTCGGAGATCCTCAAGGGCACCCCGCTCTTCTACTTCGGCAACCCGCGCCGCTCCCACTGGCTGGATTTCTTGATGCAGGGCCTGTGGAACGAGACGCAGACCAGCCCGCTCGAGTGCCAGTACTACAGCACCGTTCCCTACCTTCTCGGCGAAGGACAGGCGATGCAGTACTCGATGCGGCCCAAGGAGAAAACTCGCACCCCGATTCCCAGGCTTCCTCTGCGGCCTCCGGACAACTACCTCCGCGATGCGATGGTTAACGCGCTCCGGGAGAGAAGCGCCGAGTTCGAGCTGCTGGTGCAGGTCCAGATCGATCCTCACCGGATGCCGATCGAAAATGCCGCGGTCCGTTGGCCGACCCGGCTATCGCCCTATGTCCCGGTGGCGACGGTGCGGATTCCGGCGCAGCATTTTACCTCGGCGGAACAGCTCGCCTTCGCCAGCCGCCTCACCTTCACCCCCTGGCACTGTCTACCCGAGCACCGCCCCCTGGGAAACCAGAGCCGGGCAAGGCTGCGCCTCTATGGTGAGCTGTCCAAACTGCGGCAGAAGATGAACAAGACGCCCCACTATGAGCCCACCGGCAAGGAGACCTTCGGCGACCTGGATACCGGCAGCGGGGCTCCCGCGGCCGTTCCGTTGAGACGGGCCCAGTCTTAGCCGCTGGCTAGGGCGGCGCGGGAGAACGGCCAGCACGTCCGCCTGCTATCGGCTCGCAGGACGGGCTGCGATAGCAGGCTGGCCGCGTCGAGGGGGCGATCCAGGATTGGGGCCCAAGCCCATCGCGCACGGTCATCAGATCGATCTGCCGGTCGATCAGCGGCTCCGCGGGCCGGCCGTTCAGCGAGGCCAGCCCCTCCACATGCACCTCAACCGGCTCTTTCTCGCGGGCGCGCCATTCGCCTCCAATGTGATGGGCAAACTGAAGGATCAGGTCGGGCTGAACCGACATCTCGCGCTCTTGAAGCCGGGTGAGATAGCGGGACGGGGCGACATGCCACTCGCGGCCGGTGGTCGGAGAGCGGACAACAAATGTTACGCTGCCGTTCTTCTCTCGCGTCATCACCCGCCAGGAGAAGCGCATCCCCTGCTCGTGCCAGGAGACGTCCCCCTCATAGAAGTGGGCGCGGAGCGGCAGCGCCAATTGAACCGCGCACCAACTCACTCCCAGGATTAGCCCCGCTCTTCTCGCCCATGACACCGGCCTCGCCGAGGGCCAGCCGAGCGCGGGGGCTGAACCCAGGCGCCTCCAGACTGCCCGCGGCCACGAGGGGTCGAAGAACACCAGCGCCGCGGTGATCATGATCCAGGGAAACATCCCGATCGGGAAGAGCAGCCAGGTCGCCACGTGAAAGACGAGCACCGCGGCAAAGGCGAACGAACGGGGTTTCCGGAACGACAGGAAGAACGGCACCGTGCTGTCGAAGAGAAAGCCGGCCCAGGAGGCCAGATAGCCCGCGGCGGGAGCGGCCAACAGCGGCCCCACCCACGGCAGATCCGATCGCGCCGCGAGCCAGCCGCTCAATGGCTGCGCGTTGAGCAGCCAGTCCGCGTTGAGCTTGGCCAGGCCGGCGAACAGGTAGACCGTCCCCACCTGAAATCGGAGCAGCCAGGTGCACCAAGCGGGGAGGGTTGCCCGGCGGATCCCCGACCGAAGCCAGCCATCCACCGAGCCGGCGGCGTTCAGAGGCATCGTCGCCAGCAAGAGCGCCAAGAGGCTGACCAGATAGTAGTGGTTCAGGTAGTTGGCCACATCCATCAGCTGAAGCCAGCTGAAGCAGACGAACAGGGCGACGATCGCGACCCGATAGCAGAACCCCGCCGCCACCATTAGTCCCAAGGGAATCAGCGCCGCGAAGAGGAGCTCGATCACCCGCGACGACGGAACCGGGACCCACCCGAAACCATAGTAGGAGAAGTGAAAGCGCGGTCGGGTGAACAGCTCCCGCACCCACCCGTAGGCCAGGAAGCGGCTGGCAGAGATGCTGACCAGCAGGCCAAAGGCGATGCGGAATGCCACCAATGCCGCCGGATCCCTGGGCGCCAGCAGAATCCGCCACGGCCAGTTTGACCGCGGCTCAGTCATTGTCCCCTTCCAACCCCTTGGGAATCTCCAGATCCAGAACGCTCAGAAACTCCGTCTTGAGCAGATCGCTCTGCTCCTTGAGCGCGTTGTAGAGCGCGCGGACCGACGGCAGATCGGCCACCAATGCCGGTCCGAGGTCGCTCTCCTCGATCGCGGCCAGCGCCGCGTCGGCCTGGTTGAGAGTCTCCTCCATCCGCACCGCCAGGGCCGAGGCATGGCGGCCCGCCAGGAGATCGTCAAAGCCTGGCCCCTGGTGTCCTTCGCCGCAGCCCTGGAATAGGCGCCGGAAGCCTTCAAAGTTGGCCGCGATGTTGGATTTGGAGCGCGCAGCGTAGAGAGACTCGAGCTGATCCAGGCAAGGCGCTGTGGCGCAGTCCGACAGCCCCAGCGGCCGCGCCAGCTTGAAGTCCTTCACCTCGTGCTCCAGGTAGAACAGCGCGTCGCTGACCGCGTTGAGCGCGCTCTGCTCGCTGGGAAAGACCGGGTTGCCAGAGCCTCCTCCGGTCAGCGTCTGCAGA
>JBGTHI010000617.1:0-2270 GCA_041746295.1 Myxococcaceae bacterium | reverse complement strand
CGGCGGAGCGGCCACGCGCTTCGGCGGCACCGTGAAAGGGTTGGTGCCTTTCCTAGGGGAGCGGAGCTTCCTGGACTTCAAGCTGGAGGATGCGCGGCGCGCCGGAGTTCCGGTCGCACTGATGGTCTCTTCTTTCACGCGAGAGGGGGTCGAGGCCTATCTCGAGGCGAAGGGGCTGGCGGGCGAGGTATTGATCTTCGAGCAGCGGATGCTGCCCCGGTTGACTCCGAGCTTCGAAAGGGTATTGGGCCCGGACGGCTCGCTGTCGTTGGCGCCCTCCGGCCATGGCGACTTCTTCCGAGCGCTCAAGCACAGCGGCGTGGGCGAGGCTTTGCGCAAGCGGGGCGTTCGATATCTGTTGTTCTCCAACGTGGATAATCTGGCGGCGACCATCGACCCGGTGGTCCTGGGCATGCATCTCAAGGTCGGGAATCCGATGACCGTGGAGCTGACGCCCCGGAGGAGTCCGAGTGGCGCGCTCGATGCGGGTGCCGCACCGGTCCGGATTCGCGGGCAGCTTCAGCTGATGGAGAAGGTGGACGGGACGCTGCATCCCTGGATCTCCACCAACAACATCACCTTCTCGCTGAATGCTCTGCTGGATCAGGAGATCCCGGTTCCGTATCGCGTGGTGAAGAAGAAGGTCGACGGCCGTGAGGTGCTGCAGCTGGAGCAGGTGACCGCCGAGGCGAGCAGCCTGGTCCGAGCGGATGGGAAGCCGCTGCTGCCGGTGACCTTCATCGAGGTGCCCCGTCTCGATCCGGAGAGCTCGCGCTTTGAGCCGGTCAAGGAGCCCGAGGACCTGCCCCGCGTGGCGGAGCGGTTGAGACGGCGCCTGGTCGGGTAGGCACTCCGGGTCTCTCGGGTGAAACTTGCGCGGAAAACCGCGGACAGTGCGGGAATTTGAGCAAGATCTCTGGGCCGGCGGGTGCGTGGGGTGACTTGAGCTGACCGCCTCCGGCGAGGTAGGAGCCACGCGATGAGCTCCGTTCGAGTCGATCTGCCACGTGTACCCCAGTCCCCGCGGCCGCCTGTTCCCATGTCGAAGGAGGGAAATCCTCGAAGCGGGAGGGACACCCGCTGGATGCCGATGGCCCCGTTCGTGCCAGGTTCCGCCGCAGACGGCTTTGGATCGACGGCGAAGAGCAGGGCGCTTCCCGAGGCCATCCTCTTCGATATGGACGAGGTCCTGATTAACGCGGAGCGGTCGAGGTTCGAGGCCTACCTGGAGGCCGCAGATCGGCTGCGGCTCCCCAAGGTGAGCTGGGATGACTACGTGCAGAAGTACAACATGAGCGTTCGAGATCTCTACGTGGCGCTGCAGCTCCCGGTCCCTTGGGAGACGATCGTTCGTGAGGTGATTCCCCGGCTCAAAGAGAGCGCCCGCAGCTGCCTGGTCAACGCCGATGCCGGCCCGCTGCTGGAGCGACTGAAGCGCAACGGAGTCCGG
Organism: Myxococcaceae bacterium; assembly: GCA_041746295.1. Taxonomy (GTDB): domain Bacteria; phylum Myxococcota; class Myxococcia; order Myxococcales; family Myxococcaceae; genus JBGTHI01. The sequence goes on along the minus strand of JBGTHI010000617.1, from coordinate 820 downwards.
ATCGGATTGGTGACCAACAACTACTATTCCTTCGTTCATGAAGTTCTCGGCCAGGCCGGCCTGCTGGGCTACTTCGACGCGATCGTGGCGGCGGATCATGTCCAGAACCCAAAGCCGGATCCCGAAAGCCTGGAGATCGCGCTGAAGGCCCTGGGGGTCGACCCATCGGACGCATGGATGATCGGGGACTCCTTCAAGGACGAAAAGGCGGCCAAGGCGGCTGGGGTCCACTTCGTGGGCCTCGGAGTCGACGGGGACCATCGCATTGAGAGCCTGCGCGAGGTGGGGAGGGACCTAGCCTAGGCACTGGCGCCACTCCCGCACATCCCCGGTACGTCGATCTTTTCGATGAAGCGGCGTAGGTGGGGATCGCTCCGGTCGTAGGGTAGGTCCTTGAGCGGAAACCAGCTCGCCCCGCGGTGCTCGCCGGGATCGATGGCGATCGGAGCCGAGTGGTCGGCTCGAAGCGCGTACCAGAGAGAGATGTCGGTGTGTTCCCCCAAGCCGTCCGAGACGCGATTCACGGTGAGGAACAGCGGTTTCGGTGGAGATGAAAGGAACCTCGCCTCCCAGCCCAGCTCCTCCCTCAGCTCGCGCCGGACCGTATCGATCGGATCCTCATCGGGCTCGACGTGCCCGCCCGGTGGCAGCCACAGCCCGGCCGCCTTGTGGTCGACCAGCAGCGCCGCCGAACGGCCGAGCGAGTGGCTGAGCCCGTGGCTGAGATCGAAGGGAAGGAAGTAGCAGACCAAATGCTGGGGCGGGGTTGCCGGCTTCTGCGTTCGATAGAGCCCGGCCTCGGAACGGATCCAGTCTGCGG
>JBGTHI010000616.1:0-1707 GCA_041746295.1 Myxococcaceae bacterium | reverse complement strand
GGACTCCTCGAGGACCTCATCGAATACATCAATGGCGACGACCACCCGATTCTCGTCCAGGCTGCGGTCGCCCACGCCCAGTTCGAGACCATCCACCCTTTCGCCGACGGAAACGGGCGCACCGGCCGAGCGCTCATCCACGTCATCCTCCGCCGGCGGATGATCGCGCCCGCGTTCGTCCCACCCATCAGCCTCGTCCTCGCGACCTGGTCGGGTGACTACATCTCTGGGCTGACCGAGTATCGGCACCTTCACCCTGCCAGCGATTCGCGGCGATCCACCGCCGCGCATGCGTGGCTGCGCACGTTTGCAGGCGCAACTCTCCGAGCCTGCCGCGATGCGCAGGCCTACGCCGGTCGTATCGATGTACTCGTTGACCGGTGGCGAACAGACCTCGGGACGGTCCGCAAAGGATCAGCCTTGGAGCTCCTACTCGACGTGCTTCCCGGTGTGCCTCTCATGACCATCAACTCAGCCGCTCGGCTGATCGACCGATCCGACGTAGTCACGGGCTCCGCAATCAACCGCCTCGCCGAAGCGGGGATACTCACGCAGCGGAATGTCGGCAGGCAGCGCTACCGCGTCTTCGAAGCATCAGGGGTGCTCGAACTCTTCACAGCAATGGAACGTGCACTCGCCAGCCCATCCGGGGACACCGTGAGCGAGCCGCCCGTGCGACAGGTACCCCGACGCTAAGGCGCGGGGACGATCCCGCCACGATCGGAAGTCTCAACCCGTCATCGAGCCGGCGGAGCGCGGGGTCGGCCTTGGCGCCGAGACCAAACCGAGCTCCGGCCGTCAAACGGCCAAGAGCGTGAAGCCGCGGCGGAAGTAGCCGAGTGCGAGTTCGTCGGCCTGGTTCGAGTCGGCCAGTTCCCCGTATGTCAGGGTCGCCCCGGCGAAGGTCCGGTCGTTCCAGAACGGATCGCTCCGGTCGGCCTTCATCCAGGGAGCCACATAGAGATACGGCTCTTCGTGCTGCTCGTCACCAGGCGAGGCGCCGTAGCTGGCCCGCCGTCCCAACTCCTCGGAGCCCATCTCGAACGCCTGATCGAAGTGCTCGGGCCAGAGTTGAATCTCGGTGACTTCGTCGTCGGGGCCTCCGAGTTGCCGGGCACTTTCCAGGATGCTCCCTGCGAACTCCTGCCAAAGGGCGAGGGCGCGAGTCACGGCGGCATCGACATCCAACGCGGTATCCGGGCCGACGGAAGCCAAGGGATCGTGGAACGCGTCGAACCAGACTTCTCGATATGGAATCTCCAGGAAGTTGCACGCTCCCCTGAGCGTGGTCACCTCGGTGCTCCGCGTTTCGTTCCCCTGTTGGTGGACGATCCGATCGTCCTCCACCCGGACCTGCTCGCCCTGCCCGAACTCGGGCGTACCGAAGCCGGTAGCGGTGTGGCGAAGACCGAGCCGACCGGTCTCCTGATAACGTTTGGGGGCAACAGCAAAGAAGGCGACTTGGTGGAGACTCCGCCTTCCCCGCACAAACCAGCTTGGCAGTGGGTTGAGGCCTGGCGAAGTCGGCATGTTCGGAACTCGAGTCATTTTCTTCCCCGCCGATCATATGCAACACGAAGGAGATTTGGTTGAACATGAGATGGCTGACGGTCATCCTTCTGGCGTTCGTATCCGTCATGGCGGCGGCATGCACCGTCGCCTCCCCCGCCGAGTCGACAGCCGAAACGTCCTCGACCACACCCGGGG
>JBGTHI010000615.1:0-12914 GCA_041746295.1 Myxococcaceae bacterium | reverse complement strand
GCGCGGAGAGGCACCAGGCTGGCGTTGCCAGTCGCCGTCCCCGGGTCGCCACCCTTGATCGCATCGAAGGAGCTCCCGCCCTCGCCACCCGCTCCACCGAAGCTGCCTCCGCTGCCGCCGCCTCCGCTGGCCACGCCGGATCCCTGCTGCGAGACACAGGAGAGTGGAGCGGAGGAGCCCGCCCCCAGCTGAGCAGCCGTCGAGGCCGCGGTGATCGACCCTGAGATCTGCACATTGCCAAAGACTGCGATGATCACTGGCCGGTCGCCTACCAGCTGCAGCGTTCGATTCGCGAGTACCCGCAACCCTTTGACAGCGATTAGCGCCGCCTGGGTACCGTCGGACATGGTGACGGTTCGGAAGCGCGGGACCGTCTGTCCAGAACACCACGGATCGGCGGTGAAGGCGCCGGAAGAGTCGAAGGTGGCGTCGCAGTCCAGCACCAGCTCCGGGTCGAACTCGGCCAGCGGAGGCGGGGAGAAGTTGCTCGGTGGATAGCCCAGGAGAGGCGCGCAGTCCCCCTGAGCGCTGCAGACGCCGCCATTGGAACAGCTCTGCCCGGTACGGGCCGCGTATTGGCAGCCCTGTCCCAGCGAACAGGTTCCGGCGGCGTTGAAGCACTCGCTGTTGGGGGGCGTGTCACAGACGCGCGGAGTTGGGGAGCCACAGGTTCCCGCGCCGCAGACCCCCGCGGTACAGGCATCGGCCAGACAGGAGCGGGCGACGCAATCCGGATCGGCACAGTCCAACGCGCCATCCTGATCGTTGTCGACGCCGTCGTTGCAGGTGGTCTCGGTGGTGGGAACCACGCAAGCGCCCGCGCCACACACGCCGGTGGGACAGGGCTGCCCGGCACAGCTGGAGTCGGTGCAATCCGCTCCATCGCGGCAGTTGTTGTCGGTGCCATCCCCGCACGCCTCCGCAGCACCGGGATTGATGGCCGGCTGCGAGTCGTCGCAGTCGGGCCCCCCAAACGCCGCGGACCGATAGCCGTCGCGATCCTCGTCGTTGAGTGCGTAGGGCAGACGCAAGGCCACCTCGGGGATTTCACCTGGCCGGAAGGTGGCGGTCTGCAGCGGGCCTTCGGCATTCACGGTCAGCGGCTCATTGCAGCCACTGGCTCCCACCAGCCCAATGGCGCGGAGGGTGACCGTCTCCGGCAGATCGTCACCGCGGTAGACCGCCACCAGCAGCGGGGCGGTATCGTCGTGAACGATCGGCGTGGAGAGCTTCTCGCTGCCATCGATCGTGATCGCGGCGATCCGGACACAGGTCGCTTTCACGGCCGGGTCCTGATTCACCACCACCTTCAGCACGGCATCGGACGACTGCTGCGCACAGGAGACGGTCAGAAGCAGCAGGAGACCGAGCGAGGAGAGGTTTCTCGAGGGGTGGGGCACCGGGGGCACGGTAGGAGCTTAGCCTAAGGGCTGTCGCCGTTGCGCCTACCCCCCGCCAAGCGCAGCTGTCCCCGCGAAAGGACAGGGGTTGAGCCCGCCTTGCAACTCTGGCAAGAGCCCCGGCATGCCGCCCCCCCGTTGCCCCTGAGCCCACACCATGCGGTGGTCGAGAGAGCTGGAAGCCGTGATTCTTCGAGCGCCACGACCCATCCTTTCCTAAGTTATCAAGCAGATGCACTTTCGATGGCCAGCGCGCCGCGCCACATCAAGACCTGAGCACTATCTCGCCCCCGCCCGCCAGCGCGATGGACCGACCAAGATCTCGGTCAGCCGGGTCAGCCATCGCTACGAGAACGGCGTGGAAGCTCTGCGCCAGGTCGATCTCGAGATCCACCCCGGTCAGCTGGTCTGTCTCCTGGGCCCTTCCGGCTGCGGAAAGTCCACACTGCTCTACGCGATCGGCGGGCTCGCTCGTCCAACCGAAGGCGAGATCATCCTGGACGGCGCTCCGGTTCACAAGCCCGGTCCCGAGAGGCTGCTGATGTTCCAGGAGGCGGCGCTCTTCCCCTGGCTGACCGCCCGTCAGAACGTCACCTTCGCGCTTCGATCCAAGGGGCTGTCGCGAAAAGCCGCGCGAGCCACCGCCGACCGATTCCTGGCAGAGGTGAAGCTGCAAGGATTCGAGGACTCATTGCCCCACCAGCTCTCCGGCGGAATGCGGATGCGGGTCAGTCTGGCCCGTGCCCTGGCGATGGATCCGGAGGTGCTGCTGATGGATGAGCCGTTCGCACCCCTCGACGCGCAGACTCGCTCCGAGATGCACCAACTCCTTCAAGCGATCTGGTCCGCCACTCATAAGACGGTCATCTTCGTCACCCACGACGTGCGGGAGGCGCTGCTCTTGGGCGATCGGATCGTCGTGATGTCCGGCCGACCCGGGCGCATCGCCCAGGATCTGGAGGTTCGACTTCCACGCCCTCGCGATCCCGAGGATGAGCGCTGGGTCCAGTTGGCCAGACATGTTCAAACCCTCCTGAGGAGCGAGTCCCCGCATGAGCCGCCTAAAGGAAACGCTTCAGAAGCTGGGATTGGGCCTACTCCTCCTGATCATCTGGGAGGTGGCGGCTAGGTTCGGCCCCTGGCCCGAGCTCCTCTTCCCGGGACCTGGCGCCGTCGCCAAGAGCCTGTTCGAGATCTCCATCGACGGCCGGCTGCTGACCGGGACGGGTCGATCGCTCAGCCGGCTCTTGAAGGGCTACGCGCTCTCCGTGGCGGTCGGCATCCCCCTGGGGCTGGTGACGGCTCGGGTTTCGTTCTTCGCCAAGGCGGTAAAGCCCTGGATCCTGGGTCTGCAAGCGCTCCCCTCGATCTGCTGGCTGCCACTGGCGTTGCTCTGGTTCGGACTTTCCGAAGCGGCCATCCTGTTCGTGGTGGTAATGGGCTCCCTCCTGGCGGTGGCGATCGCGGCCGAGGACGGCGTGAAGGCGATCCAGCCGCAGTTGCTGAGCGCCGCCGCGACCCTGGGCATCCGGGGGCCGCGCTTCTATCTGGGCGTGCTGGTCCCGGCCGCCTTTCCCGGGATAGTGACCGGGCTCAAGTTGGGCTGGAGCTTTGCCTGGCGCGCGTTGATGGCCGGGGAGCTGCTCTTCGTATCGGGCGGCCTGGGGCAGCTCTTGACCTTCGGCCGGGACCTCCTGGATGTCCCGCTGGTGATGGCGGTGATGGTCGCGATCGTGGCGATCGGCATCTTGACCGATCGGGTGGTCTTTCGCGGGCTGGAGATGCGCGTTCGCCGTCGTTGGGGGCTCGCCCATTCGCGCTAGGCTCACAGCTGCCGCGCTCGGCCTCTCACTCCTGGCGCTCGCCGCGTGCAAGCCCTCCGACCGGATGCGGCAGGGCGAGCTGCGGCTGGGCTACTTTCCCAACATCACGCATGCCCAGGCGCTGGTAGGGGTTCGCGATGGCACCTTCTCACGCGCGCTGGGGGCCACTCGGCTGGTGGCCCGGACATTCAATGCAGGGCCGGCGGCGGTCGAGGCACTGATCGCGGGCTCTCTCGACGCAACCTATGTCGGGAATGGACCCGCGCTCGTCGCCTACGTCCGCTCCAAGGGCGCGGTGGTGGTCGTTGCGGGCGCGGCGTCGGGTGGAGCGGGCCTATTTTCGCGCACCGCACTGGCTCCAGAGGCGCTTGCGGGCGCGAAGGTCGCATCCCCTCAGCTGGGGAATAGCCAGGACGTGGCCTTGCGCCATTGGCTCAAGTCCCGGGGGATCGCGAGCGAGGTGATCCCTCTCTCCAACCCGGACATCCTGGCGATGATGCGGTTCGGCGCGCTCGAGGCAGCGTGGGTGCCCGAACCCTGGGGCGCAAGACTCCGCGCGGAGGCGGGCGCCCATCTGCTCGTCGACGAACGGGATCTGTGGGAGGGCGGACGATTCCCCACCACCGTGCTCCTGATGACGCGGCGCTTTCTCACCGAGCGGAGAAAGGACGCACAGGCGCTGGTAAGCGCCCATCTGGAGCTCACCGCGCGAAGCCGCCAGCAGCCCGAGGCCTTTGCCGCCGAGGCGAACCGCGCCTACGGCGAACTGACCGGCCACCCGCTTCCACAGGGGGTCCTACAGGAGGCCTTCTCCCGGATGGAGCTGCTCGCGGATCCTCTGGAGCCTGCGTTGATTCAGAGTGGCCGACACGCGATCGAGCTCGGATATCTGCCGGAGTCGGAGCTCTCCGGGCTGGTCGACAGCAGCCTGCTATAGCCAACCTAATGGCTGGCCCTTTTTTTTCCTGGGGTCGGGGCTGCACCACCGGCGGCCCACGAGACCGGCCGGCTCGCGCTTGAGGTAAGCCTAAGGGCTTCCAAGCACGGCTCGGCGTCGAGCCAGCAAAAGAAGGATGCGCATGGCTCACGCAGATCCCGCTTCTCCGATCCAGAACGCGCCCACACGCAACCCGCATCTTCTCAGGTGGATCCAGGAGGTGTCCGCGCTCACCCAGCCGGAGCGGGTGGTCTTCTGCGACGGCTCGTTGGCGGAGAAGAAGCGGCTGATCCAGGAGGCGGTCGCCCAGGGCGTGCTGCAGCCGCTCAATCAGGAGAAGCTGCCGCGCTGCTACCTGCACCTGTCGCATCCCAACGACGTCGCCCGCGTGGAGCATCTCACCTTCATCTGCACGCCCACGAAAGAGACGGCCGGACCCAACAACCACTGGATGGCGCCGGACGAGGCCTACGCCAAGCTCACCCCTCTTTACCAGGGCTGCATGCGCGGGCGGACGCTCTACGTGGTGCCCTACGTGATGGGACCGCTCAACTCGCCCTTCTCCAAGATCGGCGTGGAGCTGACCGACAGCATCTATGTCGCACTCAACATGCGGGTGATGACCCGGATGGGGCAGGCGGCCCTCGAGATGCTGGGTAACTCAAACGACTTCAACCGCGGTCTTCACAGCACGGGCGACCTGAACCCGGAGCGCCGGTTCATCTGCCACTTCCCCCAGGACAACACTATCTGGTCGTTCGGCTCGGGTTACGGCGGCAACGCGCTCCTGGGCAAGAAGTGCCTCGCGCTGCGGATCGGATCCTACCTGGGGCAGCAAGAAGGTTGGCTGGCGGAGCACATGCTGATTCTGGGCGTGGAGAGCCCGGAAGGTCAGATGACCTACGTCGCGGCGGCCTTCCCCAGCGCCTGCGGCAAGACCAACTTCGCGATGATGATCCCGCCCAAGCGCTTCAACGGCTGGCGGGTCTGGACGGTGGGCGACGACATCGCCTGGATGCGGGTAGGACCGGACGGACGACTCTGGGCAATCAACCCCGAGGCCGGCTACTTCGGCGTCGCACCGGGGACCAACGCCAAGACCAACCCCAACGCGATGAAGTCGATCTCGCACGACACGATCTACACCAACGTGGCGACCACCCCGGATGGCGACGTCTGGTGGGAGGGCAAGGACGGCGAGGTTCCGGAGAGCTTGACCGACTGGAAGGGGCAACCCTGGACTTCGGCGAAGCTCTGGAAGGAGGGTTCGGGCGAGCTCGCGGCCCATCCCAACAGCCGTTTCACCGCGCCGATGAGCAACAACCCGGCCCTGTCCAAGTTGGCCAACGATCCGGAGGGCGTTCCGATCTCGGCGGTGATCTTCGGTGGCCGCCGCAGCAACACCGTTCCTTTGGTGCTGCAGTCCTTCAACTGGTCCCACGGGGTGTTCCTGGGAGCGACGATGGGGTCGGAGACCACCGCCGCCGCCACAGGACAGGTCGGCGTGGTGCGGCGCGACCCGATGGCGATGCTCCCCTTCTGTGGTTACAACATGGGCGACTACTTCGCCCACTGGCTGAAGATGCAGGGCCGCATCCAGTATCCACCCAAGTTCTTCATGGTGAACTGGTTCCGCAAAGGCGAAGACGGCAAGTTCATCTGGCCCGGTTTCGGCGAGAACATGCGGGTCCTCAAATGGATCGTCGACCGGGCGCACGGCCGATTGGGCGCACAGGAGACGCCGCTGGGCTGGGTTCCCAAGGCGGGCGACATCGACCTCTACGACCTGCCGATCTCGCAGGAGAAGGTAAACGAGGCGACGGCGATCAACCTGCCCGAGTGGAAGAAGGAGCTCGAATCGATGAGCGAATTCTTCGCTCAGTTCGGAAGCCGCACGCCCGAGACGCTTCAGCTTTGGCAGAAGCTGCTGCTCTCGCGGATCTCCGAGTCCTAACAGGCTAAAAGCCGGTCTGTAGCATCGCCTCAACTACGCGGCGGATCAGCTCCCGGCGGATCTCCTTGCGGCAGTGATCCACGGCCGGAAGAGGAGGCCGCGGACGGGCTGGTTCGCGGGAGCGCGTCGCGGCCCGAATGACGAGATCCACCTTGGCCTGTTCGATGTGAAACAGGCGACCCCCCTCTTTCTGCAGGAAGTAGGAGAGGCCATGACGGTCGAGCATTTTGTGCATCATGCGCCGGGCCGTGGCCACCAACGTGAGGTCGATGATCTCTGCTGCCATTTGAGATTCTTGTCCCGCAGATCCCTGAGCGCGTCCATTAAGAGGCCGGTTCAGAATCGAACGACTCAGGTGGGTGAATCGACACCTCAAGAAGAAGGCGCCGAAATCGTTTATCCCCTCTGAGATCTCTTGTTTTCTTGACCCTCAACAGTCGACATTTCCCTGGTGCGAAGCGAGGTAATCCCGGGGCGCAGAGGCAGATCCCGGAACCTCACCGCACCCTACCCAACCGGGCTTCGAGCCAGGGGGAGAGCGCCTCTTCGAAGGCGGCCGCGCGCGCTGCTTCCTGGGCACGGTAGGGCACCGGCCCCAGAACATTCAGACCATAGCGCGCTCGCAGCCAGCCCGGGTTGTCCTCTTGCGAGAGATCGTCGTCAGGCGTGCTCTGCGCGAGAAGGGTCGCGGCGACCTCCACCTTCCGCGCCTTGAGCACCTCAAGGGATAGCCCCACGTGGTTGAGCGTTCCTAACCCGGCGCGCGCCACCAGCAGCACGGGAAGCCGGAAGGCCGCGGGGAGATCGATCACCAGCCGTCGATCATCTACCGGAACCAGCAACCCACCCGCCGCCTCGGCCACCAGGGGCCGCCCGGCGAAGCTGCGATAGGCCTGGAGCGTTCGCGACCAGAGCGGCTGTTGGCCGGCGCGGGACGCCGCGATCCCCGGCGCGAGCGGTTCGCGAAAACGATGCGGACAGATCCGATCCAGCGGATCCCGGCTGCGCGCGGCGAGGCGCAAAGCGATCGCATCCGCGGGCCGGCGCAGATCCTCGCAACCGCTCTCGTAGGGCTTGAAGGCGGCCGGTGCGAGCTTCCGTCGCACCAAGAGCGAGAGCAGCGCACAGGCCGCTTGAGTCTTTCCGATCCCGGTGTCGGTTCCAGCGACGAAGATGCGGAAGGGGTTTATTGGTAGTCGGGTCGGCTCCACCTCTGGAAGCTCTCCACCAGCATGGGCTTATCCATCCTGCCATCAGCTACAGCGACCATGACTTCTTCGACGGACAAGTACCTCATCATCGTTTGGCCAAGCGCCGGAAAGCCTCCTTGTGACGGGACATCACCTTGGCTTGGGCTTTCTTGAAAGCTTCGCGACGCTCATCTTCGGACTCTGAGGCGGGTCGGAGGGTCAACGTTCTGGCCTTGCTATCTATGTCGATTTCGACCTCAGATCCGAGATTGAGTCGGAGCAGCTCGAGAATGGCCTTATCGAGAATAATGCCCGTACTGTTCGATCCAATTTGGATGAGCTTTTTAATCATACTATCTCCCACTGCACCCTGAATCGAGTCAACTATAACAACACCAACAGTACACCATTCGCCGCTGGAGCGCGAGTTAGGAGGCGACTCACGGTGCCCCAGGCTTCGAGACCCGACCGCGAAACCATTGTCGCGCTAGACAAGCGGCACGTCTGGCACCCCTACACGCCGATGGGTCGATACATCGCTGAGGTCGATCCTCTCGTGATCGACCGCGCCGAAGGCGTCTGGCTCTACGACCGCAACGGCCGCCGCTACCTGGACGCCAACGGCTCCTGGTGGGTCTCGACGCTGGGCCACCGCCACCCTCGCTTGGTACGCGCCTTGACCGAACAGGTTGCATCCCTAGCGCACGTCTCGCTCGCGGGCTGCACCCATGAGAAAGCGGCGCGGCTCGCGGCAGAGCTCACGAAGCTCGCCCCCGGCGCAAACGATCCACACGTGCCGCCGGGGCGCAGGCTCAACCGCGTTTTTTATTCGGACAACGGGAGCACGGCGGTTGAGGTCGCGATCAAGATCGCAGCGCAGTACTGGGCTCAAAACGGCCATCCCAAGCGCATCCGCTTCATCGCGCTCTCCGGCGCCTTCCATGGGGAGACGATCGGGGCCACCAGCCTCGGTGGAGTCGGGCTGTTCCGGGAGATCTTCGGCTCTCTGCTGTTCGAGGTCGTTCGCGTCCCATCGCCTGCAGAGGCGGGTGGCTGGCAGCGCGCTTTCGATGCGGTGATGCGAGCGCTCGAAGAACGCGGTGAGGAGATCGCTGCGGTAGTAGTGGAACCGATCATTCAGGGAGCCGCGGGGATGCAGATCTCCGATCCGGCCTTCCTCCGTGCGGTACGCGAGGCGACCGACCGCACCGGAACGCTGCTGATCGCCGATGAGGTCTTTACCGGTTTGGGCCGAACCGGCGCGACCTTTGCGTGCGACCTCGCCGGCGTGACCCCGGATCTGCTCTGTATGGCCAAGGCGCTCTCAGGCGGCCTGCTGCCGTTCGCCGCCACCCTCACCTCGGAGCGGCTGTTTCAAGGCTTCCTGGGCGAGCCGGAGCGCGCGCTCTACTACGGCCATTCCTACTGCGGGAATCCGCTCGGCGCCGCAGTGGCGCTGGAGGCGTTGCAGGTCTACCGCGACGAAGCAGTGCTGGAGCAGGTCGCGCGCAAGGCGCCCCTGATCTCCCGCACCTTCCACCGGCTCGCCGAGACGGTGCCGGGACTGGCTCGACCGCGCGCGATCGGCATGGTCGGCGCGATCGACGTGGGTGGTGGCGGCTACCTGGCCCGAGGCGGCTGGAGAATCTATGAGGCGGCCTTGCGGCGGGGGGTCTATCTCCGACCGATGGGCGACGCGGTCTACGTCGCTCCCGCGCTGAACATCTCCGACGACGATCTGGCCACATTGCTCGAGGTCGTCGAGGCCTCGGTCACCGAGATCTGCATGGGCCGACCCGATCGACCCTGAGCAGGAATCAGTCTCCGAAGCTCTATAAGCTCATCCATTCATGGCCCGGCATAATGCGCTTCATGAACTCATCAAAAAGCGGCACGGTGAAGGCTGTGTCTCCGTGACTGGGGCTCCAGATCATCCCTTTATCTATGAGTTGATTTCGGATGGGGGCGATGGCCGTCACCTTTCGCTTCAGACTCTCGGCAATATCTCCAGAGCGATGGGGTCCAGGTCCCAACTCAGCCATCGCCCGCAGATAGCGCTTCTGCGTCGGAGTCAGCCGATCGAATCTTACCCGAAAGAAACTTTCATCCAGCGCTGCGATCGCCTGTAAAGATGCGCGATCGACATCTTTCTTCGCGATCGGGCTTGCCGAGGCTACGTCCCAAGCGTGTTTGCCCCACTCTTGAAGAAAATAAGGGTACCCACGCGTGACTTGCAGGATTGAGTCTACAGCCTCGCTGGTGAACTCGACGGCACGATCCTTGGCTGGTTTCACCAGCGCCCGACGCGCGGCAGTCTCGGGCAGCGGCCCGATCTCGGGGTAGTCAAAAAGTCGCTCTGCGTAAGATTTGGCGTCGCCTGCTCTGCCCCTGAGCTGGGGAAGCCCAGCGCCTACGACACCGATAGGGAGTTTTTGCTGGGTGCAGCGGTGGAGCGCACTGATGAGCGCCGCCAACTCTGCCTCTTCGACGTACTGCAGTTCATCCACAAAGATCACGATAGCCGTATCGGCTGCTTTTGCTGCTCGACCCACTTCCTCGAAGAGCGCACCCAAGTCGAGTTCCAGGTTACCGTTGTCCGCGAGCCCCGGCTCCGGCTCGAAGTCAAAACCAACTTCTATATCGTTGAAGGTGATTTTGAGGGCCTTCGCGAAACCTGCCAGGCCGCGAAGGCCGCGCACGGCGGCTGCCTTTGCCCTCTCTATTCTGCTCAGACGAAGCAGTGCCAGGCGCAGTTGCGGAGCGAGAAGCGCCGGCAGAGACCTACCTTCGGGCGCCTCTACCTGCACCGTATGAATTCCAGAGCGCTCGGCGTCAGCACGCATCTGATCGAGAAGCACAGTTTTTCCAACACCCCGCAGACCTACTGTCACGACACTTTTCGCTGGATTGCCAACCCGAAGACGCTCGACTGCAATCTTGACCGTTTCCCTGATCGCCTCGCGTCCGGCCAAATCTGGAGGCGGCGTGCCCGCTCCAGGACAGTAGGGATTTTGAATCGGATCCATGGTCAGGTTTATAATCTAGTTACACAGGTTATCTAAAATAGATAATATGACTAACTAACCTATAATCGCAGCGAGCGCCTCCAGCGCGGCATCGAGCTGGGGTTCCGAGTGTGCCGCTGAGATGCAGAAGCGCAACCGGCTGGTGCCCTCGGGAACGGTCGGCGGCCGGATCGCCTTGACCAAGATGCCACGCGCGCGAAGCAGCTCGGACGCTCCCAGCGCCGCTTCGGGAGAGCCCAACATCACCGGGAAGATCGGCGAGCGGGGCTCTGCTTCAATCCCGAGTTCGGCCAGCCCTGCGGCGAAGTAGCGGATATTGCGCCACAGTCGCTCCCGAAGGGATTCGTCATCCCGCACGCGCGCAACCGCCGCCTCCGCTGCGACACAGAGCGCTGGGGGCAGGGCGGTGGAGAAGATGAACGGCCGGCAGCGGTTGATCAGCCACTCCCCGACCTCCGAAGAGACGGCGGCATAGGCACCGAAGACGCCGAGCGCCTTGCCAAGAGTCCCCATCCGGACATCGACCCTGTCTGCAACTCCCACCGCGTCGCAAAGCCCGGCACCTCTCGGCCCATAGACGCCCGTGCTGTGCGCCTCGTCGACATACAGCGCCGCGCCATACCGTTCGCACAGCTGGGCCAATGGCTCCAGCGGCGCCAGGTCGCCGTCCATCGAGAAGACAGACTCGGCGCAGACCCACTTCCTGCGCGCCGAGCTCCGCGCCAGCTTCCGGCCCAGCACGTCCATATCCAGGTGCGGATAGATCTCCAGCTTGGCCCGTGACAGGCGGCAGCCGTCGATCAGCGAGGCGTGATTGAGCGCGTCGGAGAAGATCGCGTCCTCCGGTCCGGAAAGCACAGGGAGCATCCCGCTGTTGGCGGAGTAGCCGCTGTTGAATAGCAGCACCCGTTCTGCTCGCTTGAGCTCCGCCAGCGCACGCTCCAGAGACCGATGCGCCTCGGTATCCCCCACCACCAGCCTAGAGGCCCCAGCACCCGCGCCCCAACGGACGACAGCGTGGGCGAAAGCTTGACCGACAGTCGGATCGTTGGCGATCCCGAGGTAGTCGTTGGAGGAAAAATTGATCAGCGTTTGCCCACCGACCCGGACCTCAGCGCCCTGCGGTGAGTCGATCGGCTCCAGCATTCGATAGAGCCCCCGACTCTTGAGCTCCGAGAGCGCCTCGACCGCCCAGGCCCTGGAGGGGGGAACCGCAGGCCTCACCCCGCGCCTTGCTCCACCCGCGGCTCAAGCCGCCCCAGGCCCGCCTTCTCCAGCAGCGCCATGTCTTGGCGGTACTCAGGGTTGGCGGTGGTGAGCAGCTTGTCGCCAAAGAAGATGCTGTTGGCGCCAGCCATCATGCAGAGCAGCTGCGCGTCCTCCGACATCGACATCCGACCAGCGGAGAGTCGGACCATCGCATGGGGCATCAGGATCCGGGCGGTGGCGATCGCGCGCACCATCTCCACGGTCTCGACCGGCGGCCGCCCCTCCAGCGGCGTCCCCTTGACCGCCACCAGCGCGTTGATGGGCACCGACTCCGGATGGGCCGGCTGGTTGGCCAGGGTCAGCAGCAGCCGGCAGCGATCGTCCAATGATTCACCGAGCCCGATGATCCCTCCACAGCAGACGCCGATGCCGGCCTGCCGTACCCGCTCGAGCGTCCGCAGCCGGTCTTCGTAGGTCCGGGTCGAGATGATCTCCCCGTACTGCTCGGCCGAGGTGTCCAGATTGTGGTTGTAGGCGGTGAGTCCCGCCTCGGCCAACCGCTGCGCCTGGGAGTCGGAGAGCATCCCCAGTGTGCAGCAGGCCTCCATTCCCAGGCCCCTCACGCCCTTCACCATCTCCACGACCGAGTCGAACTGCGGCCCGTCTTTGGCTTCGCGCCAGGCCGCGCCCATACAGAACCGGGTCGCTCCCGCCGACTTGGCTTCCCGTGCGGCGGAGATTACCTCGGGCACCGACATTAGCTTGTCTGCCTGCACGCCGGCGCCCTTGTGCCGCGCCGCCTGCGGGCAGTAGGCACAGTCTTCCGGACAGCCGCCCGTCTTTACCGACAGCAGCGAGCAGAGCTGGACCTTGTGATCGCCAAAAGCCGCCCGGTGCACGGTCTGGGCGCGATAGGTGAGCTCAAGCAGCGGGAGATCGTGGATCGCGCGGACCTCGGGGAGCGTCCAATCGTGTCGAAGGATCAGGGGCTCAGACATGGGCGCGGCACCTTAGCGCTCAACCTTCTGCTGTCAACCGCTTCGGTGGAACGGGTTGACGACGGCAGTGTCGCAGAGCGGAGTATGCGGAGATGTGCGCTCGTCCGGCCCAGCTGAAACCTGGGGTCAGAAGCTGTCTTTGTAACGGGGGTCGGGAGATGATGGGACCTGCTTTCACCCCAACCCCCAAGCGGAGGAAAGATGGCCCACACCGACAAGAGGAAGCAGTCGCTCTATTTCCCGGAGGAGATGCTTAAGGAGATTCAGCAGGAGGCTCTCCGCCTTGACCGCTCTCTCTCCTGGGTGGTGCAGCAGGGATGGAAGATGGCCCGCGAGCGGATCAAGGCGATCCCGGCCATCCACGACGGCCTGCCGGA
>JBGTHI010000614.1:0-3773 GCA_041746295.1 Myxococcaceae bacterium | reverse complement strand
AGTTCGAGTCTGTCATGCGCGAGGAGGACAAGACGCCGGTTCGGCTGGCCTATGAGCGGCGCAACCGCGACCTCGATCCGCAGCTCGTGTGGCGCGGCAAGGACGAGCAGGACTGGTCCGACCTGATCGTCTCCGCCCCGCCGCTCTACATCCAGGAAAAGGTTCACCCAAAAGTTCTCATCGACGACCTGAAGGCGCAAAGCCGGCGGCGGCGGGCCGAGGTCGCGCCCGAGACCCCGGATCTGTTCGCCGACTTCAACGGCCTGCCGGAGGCCGCCAGGACAGAGTTCTACCGGCACGACGCCAACTGGTCGAACCGGATGATCTCGGGCGACTCGCTCTCGGTGATGGCAAGTCTGGCGGAGCGCGAGGGCCTGCGCGGCCAGGTGCAGTGCATCTATCTCGACCCGCCATATGGCATCAAGTTCAACTCCAACTTCCAGTGGTCGACGACGAGCCGCGACGTGAAGGACGGCGCGAAAGACCACGTGACGCGCGAGCCTGAGCAGGTGCGCGCGTTCCGCGACACCTGGCGCGACGGCATCCACTCCTATCTGACCTATTTGCGCGACCGGCTCACCGTGGCGCGCGACCTGCTGCACGAGTCGGGCTCGATCTTCGTCCAGATCGGAGATGAGAACGTGCACCGCGTGCGGGCGCTGATGGATGAGGTGTTCGGGGAGGAGAATTTCGTTCGGCAAATCTCGTTCTCAAAAACGTCTACAGGTTCAGGAGATTTCACGCCAACGGTCTTAGACTATTTGCTCTGGTACGCCCGATCCTCGGATCATTTGAAGGCGCGCCCGCTTTTGGAAACAAAGACCGTAGGGGGGGCGGGCGGCACAGCATTCACCTCTGCGATGTCCGATAGTGGCGAAAAGCGCCCTTTAGCAGCGCTGGAGAAAGCTGACCCTTCGCTGGTACCTGATGGATGGCGAGTATGTGGAACAGGAGATTTGACCTCTTCCAAGCCGCCAGGTGATTTTCCAGCGACTCCAGGAGGTCTGGCCGCCGTCAGTGCCCCGCTACTGGCGAATCCCCATCGAGTGAATTGCCTTGTGGTCGGGGCAGCAACCTATCCAGCCTTCGAAGCACTAGACGAACTGCTCTCTGCCGGTGTGGCTGCGGATCGATTACATGTCCATCTAGGGCACAGCTCCCCGACCGGTCGCCCGAAGAATCCGTTCGCGCGATACCATCCGATGCTGCACAGCAAAATCTATTACATGGAGCTACCGGACTCAAGAGCGTGTGCATTCATCGGCTCCCACAATATTACCTCCTTTGCACTCAGCGGACTGAATGGAGAGGCGGCAGTTATGCTTGAAGGTTCGTCAGTTTCGACGGAGTTCGAGAAGATTCGCCACCACATTGTCGTGGCGCGACATCAAGCTGTGACCTACTCTTCGGCGCACAAGGAGGCATATGCCTGGTGGTCACGCGAGTTTATCGAAGGGTTGAGAGCAGAGGTGCGCCTTCCGCAAGATTGGACAACCATTCGAACCATTTTAATTTTTGCAAGTGCAGCCGAAGCTGATCGGCCGAGAACCGGAGATCACCTTTACTTCGAAATCCCTGCCGGAATCGAGCAGATAGAATCACTTAAGACAGAGGCGCATCTTTTTCTTTTTGGATCGCTGCCGGCTGACCCGTGGGAGGCGCTCCATCAGGCATTTTCTGCAGATGCCCGATTGACATGTCGGACGCTTGGAGCAGAGAACCGGCAAGGCAACCGCGAGGTAATGGCTGACTGGCGAATTGATCGAGCGCCAGCACCTGTTCTCCGGACAGTTCCCTCGGGAACGTACCGTCCGACGACTACTAGTGGAATGCAGCAGGTCAGAGCTGAGGTAGTTGCGGCCGAGATTGCTCCCTTTGAATATCTGTTTGAACGAGAGAGATTCGGGTGGGAGCCTCAGTTCTCCGCAGTTGAGCAGGCGAACCCGACGAACGACTTGAACGAAGTTGCGCTAGCAGAAGCCTTTGGTGGCGAAAGGGTCAGGCGCGAATGGATGCTGGTTACCGGGCTAAGTCCTAGGCTTGGACCAGCTGTGGAAAGCGATCAAGACGCACTCAGACTTGCGGCGCCGGAGTCTGGTTCCTTCGTTCTGGTTTCCCTCCGGAGACGTCGAAAGGACAGAAATCGGTCGCCAGCGAAAGAGACTGAATGAACTTTCGCATCGCCGACACCTTCACCGACAGCCTGAGTAAGCTCACCGCCCAGGAACAGAAGGCGGTGAAGATGACGGCCTTCGACCTGCAGATGAACGCTTCCTCACCCGGGTTGTCGTTACACAAGCTCGATCGCGCCAAGGATCCGAACTTTTGGTCGGTGCGGGTCAACGCCGACATCCGTCTCATCGTCCATCGTACCGCGTCGAGCCTACTGCTCGCCTATGTCGATCACCACGACGACGCCTACAGATGGGCCGAGCGCCGTAAGATCGAGCGCCATCCGACCACCGGCGCCATGCAACTCGTCGAGGTGCGCGAACGCGTAGAGGAGGTGGAGGTTTTCAGACCTCAGCAGGAGGCGGCCCCTGCGCATGCCGAGCTAACGGATGGCCCGAAGCTGTTCGACAACCTCCGCAAGGTCGAGTTGATGAGCTTCGGGGTGCCGGAGGAATGGGTCGACGACGTCCGAGCGGCAACCGAGCAGACTCTGTTCGACATCATCGTGCATTTGCCGCAGGAGGCCCAGGAGGCGCTCCTGAAGCTCGCGGTCGGCGAACGCCCCGAGCCGCCGACGCCTGCGCCCGTCGAAGCCGATCCCTTCGCGCACCCGGACGCCCAGCGCCGATTCCGCGTGCTCACCAATGTCGAGGAGCTCGAACGCGCGCTCGAGTACCCGTGGGAGAAATGGGCGGTCTTTCTCCACCCCGAACAGGTCCAGTTCGTGGAGCGCTCCTATTCCGGTCCGGCGCGCATCTCGGGCTCGGCCGGGACAGGCAAGACGGTCGTCGCGCTGCATCGGGCCGTTCACCTGGCGCGGGTCAACGCGGGCGCCCGCATCCTGCTCACCACGTTTTCAAAGGCGCTCGCGAATGCCCTCAAGGTGAAGCTGCAGCACCTCGCCGGAAACGAGCCCGAGATCATGCAGCGGATCACCGTGCAGTCGATCACCAGCGTCGGCTACGACCTGTATACCCGACTGTTTGACCAGCCCAACATTACGTCACCAGCGCTCGTGCGATCGCTTCTCGCGCAATCCGCCGAGAAGGTCGAGGGCCACACGTTCTCGCCCCAGTTCCTGTTCGGTGAATGGACCGAGGTGGTCGACGCCTGGCAGATCACGACATGGGAGGACTACGCGCACGTGTCGCGGCTCGGGCGCAAGACGCGGATCGGCGGCAAGCAGCGCGAAGTGCTCTGGTCGATCTTCGAGCATCTGCGCGCGGGTTTGAGCGAGCGCAATGCCGTGACCTGGCCCGACGTCTTCGGGCGCCTGGCGGAGCATCTGTCCAGCGCCAAGGAGCGGCCATTCGATTTCGCGGTCGTGGACGAAGCTCAGGATATCGGCGTTGCCGAAGCCCGGTTCCTCGCCGCGCTCGTGCCCGACCGCACAGACGGACTGTTCTTTGCGGGCGATCTCGGCCAGCGGATATTCCAGCAGCCTTTTTCGTGGAAGTCGCTCGGCATCGATGTGCGCGGCCGGTCACACACACTGAGGATCAACTACCGCACCTCGCACCAGATCCGCGCGCAGTCGGATCGCCTCCTACCGCCGGCGCTCTCCGACGTGGACGGCAACGCGGAAAGCCGCCGCGGCACGA
>JBGTHI010000613.1:0-2936 GCA_041746295.1 Myxococcaceae bacterium | reverse complement strand
TCTCCGACTGCGGCGAGCGGGTAGCTGCCAGCGTCCGCAGGGTCCGCGAGTCGGGACTCCTGCCCGAGAGCTTCGGCGTCCACGGTTTCCTCTACCACGTGGAGACCGGAAGATTGGAACCCGTGGCCCCCTAGATCGTGTTGCGCATCCCGCCGCTAGGCCCGCGATTGAGCGGAGTAGCAGGCGCGCGCTCGCGTTCGTCGGGCCGACGTTCGATCGGAAGGCGGTCGCGGAGCGGCTCACCTCCGCGAGAGGCCTGTGGTTAGCCGGTAGCTGGGTACGACGGTGGCGAACGAGGACAATGATGAGTACGTCGGCCCCGGACTCGTCCTTGCGCTCATCGTCGGCCTTGTCCGGCTCGCGATCGGGCTGCTGCGGGCAGGCCGTTATCGCGTACCTCATCTCAAAGCCGATGCTGCTCGGGTTCGCTCCCGCCGCTGGGATCCTTATCGTCGCCTCCCAGATTCGGCAGCGCTCGGAGCACAGGCGCCAGACGCCGGCATCCTGCGAAGCGCGGGTTGGACGCTCGTCCATCCCTCGTCGTGGGAGTCCGCTGCGGGACCAACATCGCCGGCATACCTCTGAACAGCCAGGAGCTAGTGTGCCAGGTGCGCTGCGAGTCCTAGCCCGAGAACACTGATCATGTCGTCATCGTCGTGATTTAGGTGGCGAACGACCACGCGCTGGACACCAAGTGCTTCAAGGGCACGAAGACGCTCAGCAACTTGTTCGACTGAGCCCACCAGCCAAGTGGAGCGAGTAGCAGAAGTGATCTCCGCAAACGCCTCGTCATGTTCCCCAAGCGCGATGTAGGCACGGACGCGCTCGTCGGCGTCGCCGCGGCTCTCGCCGACGAAGCACGTGACGAGGATGGACAGCGGTAGCGTGCTGGGGTCGCGGCTGATCGCAGCGCACGCCTGATCGAGGCGTTCCCTTCGACCACGCAGCTCATCAGCGCAGTGACCAAGCGTGTTCACTTCGGTTGCGTACCGGGCCGCGAGTGCTGCGAATCGAGGCTTGACGCCGCCGCCGAGGATAAGCGGCGGGTGGGGCGCCTGATAGGGGCGAGGAAGTGCAGACTGATCTTGGAGTCTGTACTGATCTCCATCGTGATCGAGTCGCTCCTGTGTCCACGAACGCGTAATCACCTCAACTTGCTCAGCAAGTAGCTCGAACCGCTGCCGGGTCGTACCGAAGATGAATCCGTTCTCGAGGTGTTCCCGCGCGTACCAACCTAGGCCGAGCCCGACGTCGACTCGCCCGCGCGAAATGTGATCGACAGTGACCGCGGTGCGCGCCAGCACGCTTGGGTGTCGGAAGGTCACAGGTGAGACGAGCGTGCCCAGTCGGATTCGGGACGTCGACGCGGCGAGCGCTGCCAGAGTCGTCCATGCGTCGAGCGCAGCGGACCTTGACCGGAAGATCGCCGTGTAGTGATCCGAGCGGTAGAGGCCTTCAAGACCGTGCTCTTCGGTGAGCCGGGCGATGCGCAGCCAGTCGTCCCAGCTAACACCCTCCTGCCCTTCGATGAGGAGAGAGACTCGCATTCAATCGACGACGGGTCCACACTCGTGCGGTACGCCGCCCGCATGGTCGCGGTACATCAGCGTCAGAACCGGTTGCGCGCTGCCGGTCATCGCGGCGGTCTCGCGATCGGCCGCACGACACGCAACGATCAGATTGAGACCGTTGCGGGGTGCGCTTGGGCGCCAGCTGCCGCCAGCTCGAGTGCTTCCAACCCTCTTACGAGTTCGTTCTTCTCCGGCCACGCGAAACCCAGTCGGAAGAACTGCCGATCCTGATCAAACCAGTGACCAGAACCGACGTACGTTCCGTACCTCGCGAACAGGTCTTCATAGAAGCGATCGAGATCGACGGCGAAGTGTTCCTTGATGCGGGGAAAGCAGACAACCCCGGCCGTTGGTACGACCCACTCGAAGACTTCGCTGTGCTCGATCCAGTCGGACACGACCGCAAGGTGGTCTGCAACGACGCTTCGCACCTGCTCGAGGATCGGCTCTCGCCTCTCCAGAACCCGGGCGGTGAGTTCCTCGTCGATCACTCCGCCGGCGATGAAGATCTGCTCCTTCGCTGCTAGGAACGTCTCCATCAGATGTTCGTCACGGCACGTTAGCCACCCCACGCGCAGGCCGGGCAATCCATACGTCTTCGACATCGACGAGACACCGATCACCCGATGAGAAAGGGATGCCGCCATTGGCAGCGGATCGCCGTACGCGAGTTCACGGTAGGTCTCGTCGACGAGGAGCCGTGCCGTCGGGTGGCTCTCGACAAGGGTGACGAGTGCCGCGAGATCGTCTGCGTCAATCGTCGCGCCCGTCGGGTTGTGCGGGTAGGTGACGCTCACGAGTCGTGTGTCTGGCCGCAGCCTTCTCGCGACATCGGCGAGGTCAAGCTTCCATCCCTCTTCGAATGCCAGTTCCAACGTCTCGAGATCCGCACCGAGCGCCCGAGGCGTCTCGAGGTTGGTGACGTAGTTCGGCGAGCACACGAGCACGTGCGCATCCGGCTCGAGAAGTGATGTGGCGACGATGAAGAGAGCTGCCGCAGCACCGGCCGTGACGAGGACATGGTCTTCGCCGAGCTCTGCGTTCTCACTTGAGATCAAGCGACGTAGGCGCGGCAAGCCGAGGTGGTCAGGGTAAGGCAGGAGGAGATCGCCGATGTCGCCGTCGACGTCGTAGGCTGCGAGAGACATGTCTGCGAACGAGCTCTCCGAGAGGTTGTTCGTGATCGTGTCGTAGCCGAGCTGCTCGGGTGACTCGATCTCAATGGGGGTTCTGCGATATCGCATCTCGCCTCCTCTTTCTCGCCCGTCCGTTCCAGTTCGAGCGCCGCAGTGAATGTGGGGCTCGAGGGATCGCTAACGGCTGCGCTTAGTCCGCCGCCAGCCTCGCCGCGATCCCCACGGGAGC
>JBGTHI010000612.1:0-2048 GCA_041746295.1 Myxococcaceae bacterium | reverse complement strand
AATTGAGTCGGAGAAAGAGCGGCTCCTCCACGCCTACTACGAGAACGCGATTCCCGTTGACTTGCTCAAGCGAGAGCAAGAGCGACTCGCTGGCGAACAACTTCAGGCTGAGGCCGCAATCGAGGTTGCCGAACGATCCGGCTACGAGGTGGAAGAAGTACTCGCTAAGGCACTCGACCTACTGGAGTGCTTCGAGACCAGCTATCTCACCGCCGACCACCATCTCAAGCGCCAGTGGAACCAGGCGCTCTTCGCTCGATTCGACGTGGTGGACGACGAGATCCCCGAGACCGAACTCGCGGAGCCCTTCAAGACACTCGCGGCGGTTCAGGTGGCGCCGGCTCGGCGGAAATCCCAGAACGGCGGGACTACTCCGGGCCACGGTTCCAATAAGAGACTCTTAGTCGGGGCGACTGGATTTGAACCAGCGACCTTTCGACCCCCAGTCGACTCGCGAAGCTGCTCGATGCGTCCTTGGGCGTCCCCCGCGTCCGCGCTGTCCCCGGTCATGGACATCCTGGACGCACCGGACGTAGCAGTCGGTACTAACGCGGTACCGCGAGCGCCGTCGGCGACAGACCGGGTTACGGCTGCTGAGGCTGATTTCGTTCGGCAGCTTTTCGCTTGCGGCGAGCCTGCTTGTGTACAAGGCCTGTGACGATGGCCAAGTGCGGCTGGAGCCTGCTCTTGGTCCCCTCCTCCTTGTTGCGGGCGACGATCAGCTGGCCCTCCTCGTTGGGTAGGCCGGACTGCTCAGCCAAGCTCCTGATGCTGATCATTGCTTGGACTGCCACCTCGTCCCGCCCATCGAGCAACGCCATCAGGTAGCCCAGAGTCCGTGGATCATTCTGCCTCCGCAGGGCCTCCGCCGCCATCGCACGGACCCCGTCGAACTCGTCGCTGCAGGCTCGATCAAGCGCCTCCGCCATGCGGGGATCCGGCTGATCGAGGCCCTTCTCGGGTAACGATTGAATGAGGAGCATCGCCGCCGCCATCCGAACATGATCTGCTGGGTCGCTGAGCATCCCGACGAACGCGGCGATCGGCTCATCCGAGTCGATCTCGTTCTCCCTGACGCGCTCCGCAACGCTCCTCAGGATCTTGTCGCCGACCTTTGACTCGTCGGATTCCTCGAATGGCTCAATTCGGAACGGCGCGAAACAAGCGCGGAGGACCTCTGGGTCGGTGCCGTCCCAGCCGATACTGACGCTCCGAAATGCTGCAAGCTCGTTTGGGCCCCTCTCCATCCCATCGACGACTGCCGCCATCGATCTCTCAGTTCCCAGCTCCAGCAGCCCAAGGTAAGCCCCGATTGCCCCCGCCCGCCTTTCGAGTCCTCTCATCTCGACCAAGGGGGTCAGTGCTACGTCGTCGCCGAATGCGGCTATC
This sequence comes from Myxococcaceae bacterium, assembly GCA_041746295.1. Lineage (GTDB taxonomy): Bacteria > Myxococcota > Myxococcia > Myxococcales > Myxococcaceae > JBGTHI01. The sequence continues at coordinate 659 of JBGTHI010000612.1, read as the reverse complement.
ACCCGAGCCGCGGTCGGTGAGCCTTCCGCGCACAGCTCCAGTAGCGGAGCGAGGGCCGCGTCCGGGCCGAGCCTCTGCAAGGTCTCGACCGCGACCTCATTCGAATCCCGTCCGGTGCCGAACTTGACAGCCAGCTTCTCCAAGGGCCTGACCACAGCCGGATCGTTGAGCGCGACGATCGCATCCGCGGCCTGATCGCGCGTTTCATCATCCCGTAGCGCTTTGACCAAGCCTTCGAGGTCGCGCTTGGATACCAGCGCGGGAACATCCGCGGTCCGTGAAAACAGCCCCATCAACCCTCCCGTTCAGACCAGGTCAACCTGGCCGGCGCTTCGACCTTATCGAGGGATGGTGAGATCTCCGGATTGCGCCTCGGACAAAGCGGAATGGTTTGCGGGGACGCGTCGGCGAGCTTGCGCAGCCCGCCCCTCGTTCGAGCTCAGCTTCACCGCCGCGGCGAGCAGGACTCCTCTTGCGACGCCGGCTCCAACAGATGCCGAGGTCAGGCCGAACCTCACGGTGAGGCTGATGCTCAAGCTCACGCCGATCAGCGCGAACCCCGGCTTGGTCAAATGACCAAGCCGGGGGTCGAGGGCGTGCAGAGCGCGGCCGGGGGCGCCCTACGAAGTAAGGCGCTCAGCGGGGCTGTGCTTCACAAC
>JBGTHI010000611.1:0-6001 GCA_041746295.1 Myxococcaceae bacterium | reverse complement strand
TGCCGAGGCGGTGCAGCGTCGGTGCGCGGTTGAGCAGCACGGGGTGCTCGCGAATGACCTCGTCGAGGATGTCCCAGACCTCGGACTTCTCCTTCTCGACGAGCTTCTTGGCGCTCTTGATGGTGGTGACGAAGCCGCGCTCTTCGAGCTTGCGGATGATGAACGGCTTGAAGAGCTCGAGCGCCATCGTCTTCGGTAGCCCGCACTGGTGCAGCTGCAGCTCAGGGCCCACCACGATGACCGAGCGGCCCGAGTAATCGACGCGCTTGCCGAGCAGGTTCTGCCGGAAGCGGCCCTGCTTGCCCTTGAGCATGTCGGACAGCGACTTCAGCGGCCGCTTGTTGGGGCCGGTGATGGTCTTGCCGCGACGGCCGTTGTCGAACAGCGCGTCGACCGCCTCCTGCAGCATCCGCTTCTCGTTCCGGATGATGATGTCCGGCGCGTTGAGCTCCTGGAGCCGCTTGAGCCGGTTGTTCCGATTGATCACCCTGCGGTACAGGTCGTTCAGATCGGAGGTCGCAAAGCGGCCGCCGTCCAACGGAACCAGCGGGCGCAGGTCGGGCGGGATTACCGGGATCACGTCCAGCATCATCCACTCCGGCTTGTTGCCGGACGAGCGGAACGCCTCAACGACCTTGAGCCGCTTGGCGTACTTCTTCCGCTTGGCTTCGGAGTTGGTCTCCCGCATGTCCTTGCGGAGCTGCTCGGAGAGGCTGTTCACCTCGATCGCCTTGAGCAGCTCGCGGACCGCCTCGCCGCCCATCCCTGCCGTGAAGCTCTCTTCCCCGTGCTCCTGGAAGAGCTTCTGCATCTTGTCTTCCGAGAGCAGCTCACCCTTGGTCAGCGGCGTGCTCTTCGGATCGATGACGACATAGCTCTCGCAGTAGAGGACCTTTTCCAGGTCCTTCAAGGTGATGTCCAGCAGGTTGCCGATTCGGGATGGCAGCGACTTCAAGAACCAGATGTGCGCGACCGGCGTGGCCAGGGTGATGTGACCCAGCCGCTCACGGCGCACCTTGGACTGAATCACCTCGACGCCGCACTTCTCGCAGACCACCCCGCGGTGCTTCATGCGCTTGTACTTGCCGCAGTTGCACTCGTAGTCCTTCACCGGTCCGAAGATCCGGGCACAGAACAGACCGTCGCGCTCCGGCTTGAAGGTCCTATAGTTAATCGTCTCCGGCTTCTTCACTTCTCCATGGGACCACTGGCGGATCTTATCGGGAGAGGCCAACGCCATCCGGATGGCGGAGAAAGAGAGCGGGTCTTTCGGCTTCTCGAAGAAATTGAAGATGTCTTTCACGAAGGTCTCCCAAAACTGCGGAACTTGCTTGCTTGCTTGCTTGCTTGACGTCTGATGGTCGTGGCTTCAACCCTGCTTGTAGCCCTCGGCCGTCTCCTGATCGGCCTAGAGCTTTGCCCTACTGTGGAATGCCCGCTACCCCGTGCCGGTCTTGGCGTCATGTGAGCCGCCAGCTCCCAGCCCCAGACCGCCGCCGCCGCCGAGATCGCCGAAGGAGCGTTGCCGTTCCGGCGGCGCGTTCTCCAGCAGCTCGACGTCGAGCGCCAGCGACTGGAGCTCCTTGAGCAGCACATTGAAGGACTCGGGCAGGCCCGACTCCAAGACGTTGTCACCCTTGACGATCGCCTCGTACATCCGGGTTCGGCCGACCACGTCGTCCGACTTGACGGTGAGGAACTCCTGGAGCGAGTAGGCGGCACCGTAGGCCTCCATGGCCCAGACCTCCATCTCTCCCAGACGCTGACCGCCGAACTGCGCCTTGCCGCCCAACGGCTGCTGGGTGACCAACGAGTAGGGTCCAATGGACCGGGCGTGGATCTTCTCGTCCACCAGGTGGTGGAGCTTCAAGATGTACATCACGCCCACGGTGACGTTCTGGTCGAACGCCTCGCCTGTCCGGCCGTCAAAGAGCACCATCTGGCCGGTGCGCGGTAGCTTGGCCTCGTCGAACAGGCCGTGGATCTCCGTCTCGCGGGCACCGTCGAACACCGGGGTGGCCACGTGGACGCCCTTGGTCAGCTTGGAGCAGAGAACCCGGATCTCGTCCTCGGGCAGCGAGTCGACGAACTTGGAGAACGCGGCGTTGTCATAGACCACCTTCAGCCGCTCTCTCAGCTTGTCTGCCCCCCAGTTCGCCTCAAGATAGCTCTTGATCTGCTCGCCGACACCCTTAGCGGCCCAGCCCAGGTGCGTTTCCAAGATCTGCCCGATGTTCATTCGGGACGGAACGCCCAGGGGGTTGAGCACCATGTCCACCGGACGGCCATCCTCCAGGTAGGGGAGGTCCTCCACCGGCAGGATTCGGGAGACGACACCCTTGTTTCCGTGGCGACCAGCCATCTTGTCGCCCACCGCCAGCTTGCGCTTGATGGCCACGTACAGCTTGACCATCTTGATCACGCCGGGTGGGAGCTCGTCGCCCTTCTTGATCCGGGCGATCTTCTCACCGAAGGCCAAGCGAACCGCCTCTCGGGTCTCCTCCAGGCTCTGGAGGATGCTCCGGATGCGGCTGTCCATCTCACCTCCATCCGAAGCGACCGAGATCTCGCTCCAGTACCGGTAGGGAACCTCGGCCAGGAGCGGGTCGTTCAGGGTGTCTCCCTTCTTGAGCAGCACCTTGCCCTTGTCATCCACCAGCTTGGCCTGGACCTCTTTGCCCTGGAGCATCCGGCGGAGACGGGCGTGGGCCGAATCCTGGATGACCTTGATCTCGTCGTTCTGGTCCTTGAGTAGCTTCGCCTCCTCCATCGACTCGATCTGCTTGGCCCGCTCGTCCTTCTCGACTCCTTTGCGAGAGAAGACCTTGGCGCCGATCACCGTACCGACCACGCCCGGGGGGACGCGGAGGGACGAATCTCGAACGTCGCCGGCCTTCTCGCCGAAGATGGCTCGCAGGAGCTTCTCTTCCGGCGACAGCTGGGTCTCACCCTTGGGGGTGATCTTGCCGGCCAGCACGTCGCCCGGCTTCACCTCGGTGCCGATCCGGATGATGCCCGACTCGTCGAGGTCCTTGAGGGCCTCCTCGCCGACGTTCGGGATGTCCCGGGTGATCTCCTCTTTGCCCAGCTTGGTGTCGCGCGCGATGCACTCGAACTCCTCGATGTGGATCGAGGTGAAGACGTCGTCGCGAACCAGCTTCTCCGAGATCAGGATCGAGTCCTCGAAGTTGTAGCCCTGCCACGGCATGAACGCGACCACCACGTTCTGGCCCAGGGCCAGCTCACCGGCTTCGGTCGCCGGACCGTCGGCGATCACATCGCCCTTCTTCACCCTGTCCCCCTTCCGGACGATCGGCTTCTGGTTCAAGCAGGTGTTCTGGTTGGAGCGCTGGTACTTAAGGAGGTTGTAGATGTCGACCTCCGAGCCTACGTCGGTGTTCGACGCCTCCGCCTTGACCACGATGCGGCCTGCGTCCACCGCCTCGATGATGCCGTCGCGCTTGGCCACCGAAGTGACGCCGGAGTCGCGGGCGACGATCGCCTCGATGCCGGTGCCGACCAATGGAGCGCTGGTGCGGAGCAGCGGAACCGCCTGCCGCTGCATGTTGGAGCCCATCAGCGCGCGGTTGGCGTCGTCGTTCTCCAGGAACGGGATCAGCGACGCGGCCACCGAGACCAGCTGGTTCGGGGAGACGTCCATCAGATCGACGTCCTCCGGCTTGGCCTGCACGAACTCACCGCCCCGGCGGCTGGAGACCAGCTCGCTCAGGAACTTGCCCTTGGCGTCGGTCTCTGCGTTGGCCTGACCGATGGTGTGCTTCTCCTCTTCAAGTGCCGAGTAGAAGGCAACGTCGCCGGTCACCGACCCGGCCTCAACCTTGCGGTACGGGGTCTCCACGAAACCGAACTCGTTTACCCGCGCGTAGGTCGACAGCGAAGCGATAAGCCCAATGTTTGGACCTTCCGGGGTCTCGATCGGGCAGATCCGACCGTAGTGGGTCGGGTGCACGTCGCGAACCTCGAAACCTGCCCGCTCACGGGTGAGGCCTCCTGGTCCAAGCGCCGAGAGCCGACGCTTGTGCGTGACCTCGGAGAGCGGGTTGGTCTGGTCCATGAACTGCGAGAGCTGGCTACTGCCAAAGAACTCCTTGATCACCGCCGTCACCGGCTTGGCGTTGATCAGGTCGTGCGGCATCAGCGTCTCGATCTCTTGAAGCGACATCCGCTCCTTGATCGCCCTCTCCATCCGAACCAGACCGATCCGGTACTGGTTCTCGAGCAGCTCGCCCACCGCGCGGACGCGCCGGTTGCCGAGGTGGTCGATGTCGTCGATGGTGCCCTTGCCGTTCTTCAGATCGATCAGGTAGCGGATCACCTCGAGGATGTCCCGTTTGGTGAGGATCTGGTTGTCCAGCTGCTCCTCGATCGTGAACTTGAAGTTCAGCTTGAGCCGGCCGACCTTCGACAGGTCATACCGCTCCGGGTTGAAGAACAGGTTGTTGAACAGGTTGGTGGCCGTCTCCGGCGTGGGGGGATCGCCCGGGCGCAGACGCCGGTAGATCTCCATAATCGCCTGCTCCGGCGACTCGATCTTGTCCATCATCAACGTCTCACGCAGGAACGGACCCACGTTGAGGTTGTCGATGAAGAGGACCTTGAACTCCTTGATCCCCCGCTTGAGGAGCTCGTCCACCTTCTCCTGCGAGATCTCCTCGTTGCACTCGAGGAGCACTTCGCCGGTGGCCTCGTCCACCACGTCGTAGGCCGAGACCTTGGTGAAGAGCTCGTCCGCGTCGATCGGAAGCGTCTTCATCTTCGCCGCTTCCAGCTTCTTGATCGCAACGCGGGTGAACTTCCGGTTCTTCTTGACGATCAGCTCGCCGGCCTTGGTCTTGATGTCGCGCGTGGCGCGCTGACCCGGAAGGAGCTCCAGCTCAACCGACTTCTCGAACTCAGTCGCGCTCTGGATGTGGATGGTCTCGGTGTCGTAGTAGTAGTTGAGGATCTCCTCGGTGGTGCCCTTGAACTCGAGGGGATTCTTCTTGGCCGTATCGGCCACCTGACCCAGGGCGCGGATCAGCACCGTGGCCGGCAGCTTCCGGCGGCGGTCGATGCGGACATACAGCAAGTCCTTGTGGTCGAACTCGAAGTCGATCCACGAGCCGCGGTACGGGATGATCCGGGCGTTGTAAAGCAACTTGCCCGACGAGTGGCTCTTGCCTTTGTCGTGGTCGAAGAAGGCGCCCGGGCTCCGGTGCAGCTGGGAGACGACCACGCGCTCGGTACCGTTGATAATAAACGTCCCGTTCTCGGTCATCAGCGGGATCTCGCCGAAATAGACCTCCTGCTCCTTCACGTCGCGGATCGACTGGGCGCCGGTCTCCTCGTCCTTGTCCCAGACCACCAACCGAACGACGACTTTAATGGGCGCCGAGAAGGTCATCCCCCGCTGATGACACTCGTCGACGTCGTACTTGGGGCGCTCCAGATTGTAGCTGACAAACTCGAGGGAAGAGGTCTCGTTGAAGTCCCGGATCGGGAACACCGACTTGAAGACGCCCTGCAGCCCCAAGTCCTCACGCTTCTCCAGCGCGATGTCGGCTTGGAGGAATTTCTCGTAGCTCTGCTTCTGAATGTTGATGAGGTTGGGGATATCGATGATCTTCTGAATTTTCGCGAAATTCTTCCGGACGCGAAAATTGTTCTGAATCGTCGGCATTCGTTCTCCGGGGGCGGGGCGTTTCTAACGGGCAAAGCCGGCGGCCGCATGAGCGGATCCGCCGGCCAGCCCTGCATGACTGCGATTCGCTACTTGATCTCGACGGTGGCGCCAGCCGCGGTCAGTTGAGCCTTCATCTTATCGGCGTCGGCCTTGGAGACACCCTCCTTCACAGGCTTGGGGGCGCCCTCGACCAGGTCCTTGGCCTCCTTCAGGCCCAGGCCGGTGATCGCGCGAACTTCCTTGATCACCTCGATCTTCTTGTCGCCAGCCTTGGCGAGGACGACCGTGAACTCGGTCTTCTCCTCGACGGGAGCCGCC
>JBGTHI010000610.1:0-2686 GCA_041746295.1 Myxococcaceae bacterium | reverse complement strand
CCTTCGTGTCCTCAGTCATCGCCAACCGCAATGACGAGGCTCCCGGCCAACCCGACTCCACCACAGCTGACTCGTTGACCGTCTGAACGACAAAGGAGCGCGAATGAGCATCGACTACAGCAAGCCACGGCCCAGCAAAGGCGGCAGCCCCTCGGGGGCACCAGTCTCGCTGACCAAACGCGGCCAAACCGTGAACCTATCCAAGGGCTCCTCCGGTAGGCCCGTTCGCGTCAACCTCAACTGGAACCAGCAGCCCACCGGCGGCAGCGGGGGAGGCGGCTTCCTCAAGAGACTCTCCGGCGGAAGCAGTGGAATCGACCTTGACCTCGGCTGCCTATTCGAGCTCACCGACGGCAGCAAGGGCGTTGTGCAAGCGCTCGGTAACGGCTTCGGGAACCTCGATGGGCCCCCGTTTGTCAAGCTCGACAAGGACGACCGCTCCGGCACCGCAACCGACGGCGAGAACCTCTTCATCTCCGGGCAGCATTCTGGCCAAATTAAACGTCTCGCCGTCTTCGCGTTCATCTACGAAGGCGTCAAGAACTGGTCGCAGGCCGACGCCAAGATCACCATCCACCCCGCCGAAGGCGGCCCCGTGGAGATCCAGCTCAACGAAACCCGAGACGGCACAGGCATGTGCGCGGTCTGCCTGATCACCGGCAGCCCAGACGGCTTTGGCATCGAACGTCGCGTCGAATACCTCGGTGGTCACCGCGACATCGACAAGCTCTTCGGCTGGGGACTCCGCTGGAGTGCCGGCAGCAAATGAACTAGCGGCCAGCGTCCGCTCGCTGCGCCGCTTCGCGCACCTAAACGCCCAGGAACGCACCCGGCTCTTCGAGCACGAGCCCGCCGGCCCCCGAGACGCCGCCACCGCCACCGAGGTCGGAAACGCCCTCGGTGGCGTCCTCTACAGCCCCGCCACCACACCTGACTTCGGGTCCCGCCTGCTCAACGGACACTGGCCAGCCCTCACCGCCGCCGTCCTCTGCCTGGAGGATGCCATCGGTGACAGCGAACTCGAAATCGCCGAACAGAAACTCACCCTTGTCCTCAAGCAGGTCAAGCGCGAACGCGATCAAGGACGCTCCCGAGAAAGCATCCCCTACCTGTTCGTCCGCGTCCGCGAGCCCCACCACCTCGAAGCACTCCTCGACCAATGGGGCACGCTCAGCGACCAAGTCGACGGCATCGTCCTGCCCAAGGTCACCGTCACTACCGCCAACCAGTTCCTCACGCTCATCCGCAGCGCCCAACGCGGCCGAGACCGCCCCCTCTGGGCCATGCCGATCCTCGAAGGACCCCAGATCGCGCACGCCGAGCACCGCATCCCCACGCTGCTCGGCCTCTCCGAGACACTCAGCGCCCACCGCGAACTCATTCCCTGCCTACGCGTAGGCGCCGCAGATCTCAGCGGCATCTGGGGCGTACGACGCACCCGCGACTTCACCATCTACGACGTCATCGTCGTGGCCAACGTGATCGCCGACATCGTCAACATCTTCGGCCGCGCCACAGACGCGCCACCCATCAGCGGGCCCGTCTGGGAGTACATCCGCGAACACCCCGTCTTCAAGCCCCCACTCCGTGAGACCCCCTTCCGCGAAGAGTTCGGTGACCAAGGGCCCGCGGTCCGACGCCGCCTACTTTCCGACGCCCTCGACGGCCTGGTCCGCGAAACCCTGCTCGACCGCCTCAACGGCCTCCACGGCAAAACCGCCATCCACCCATCCCACCTAGCCGCCATCGACGCAGTCAGCGCCGTCAGCGCCGAGGAGTTCCAAGACGCCCAAGCCATCCTGAACGCCGGCCCCGACCAGGGCGCCCGGACCGCGAGCACCGGCCAGCGGATGAACGAACCCAAACCCCACGCCTTATGGGCCCAACGGACACTCGCACGCGCACGCGCCTTCGGAGTCCTGCGCGGCGAACACTCCTTCCTCGCGCTGCTCCCCCCCGGAGCCCCATGAGCAACCTGCTGCCCACCCTGCTGCGTCTCGCCGAACGCGAGAACCCAAAGCGGAGCTTCCTGCTCGTCTCCCCCGTGCTCGGCAAACACATGCCCCTCCCCGCCGCGCGCTGCCGCCTCGCCGGGACCGCGCTCGCCCTCCAGCTTGCCGGCGACCACCGCGCCACCCACGCCCTGCACCTGCTTGAGCACGGTGACCCCGACACCATCCAGCGCCTGCTCGCAGACGTCGAAGAACGCCCCCCCGTCACGTTCAGACAGAGCACCGTGCTCGGCTTTGCCGAGACCGCTACCGGGCTGGCCCACCAAGTCGCAGAGACCCTCGACTGCGCCTGGTTTCAGACAACCACCCGGCACCCGAGCGCCGCCAAAAACGGCATCGCCTTCGCCGAGGACCACTCCCACGCACCGAGCCAATGGCTGATGCCCCTCCCCGACTGCAAGCCGGCCCCCGTGATCATCGTCGACGACGAGCTCTCCACCGGGCAGACCGCCGCCAACCTCATCGCCGCCATCCACGCACTGCAGCCCCGACCGCACTACATCGTCGCCGCGCTCATCGACGGACGCCAAACACTCGCAGGGCCCCTCAGGGAGCTGGCCGACAAGCTCAAGGTCACCATCCAGACCAGCTCGCTGCTGCGCCTCGGCCCCCGCAAATGGCCACTGCCCGGCTGGAGCAGCGGCCGCCTGCCCCGCACCTCAGCCCTCCAACAA
>JBGTHI010000609.1:0-2464 GCA_041746295.1 Myxococcaceae bacterium | reverse complement strand
CGAAGCGCAACCCACCGCCGCCGCGAGGAGCAGCAGCGTTCCGGCGGCCCGCGCGAGAAGACGCAGGAAAGAAGGGCAAGGGAGAGTCATTCCGGGCTCTTGGCGTCCTCTTCGGGCGATTGTGTCTCGGGCGTCGGCGACGCTGCGTCCGCACGCTCCCGGGCCTCGATCGCGTACTGCGCTGCCTTCCGCGCGAACTGGACCGCGATCTCGTAGCTTGAGTGGCCCACCTCTTCGCGGGCCTTCTGCAGATAAAGCGTAGCGGCTGTCCACTCATAGGGAGCGCGCGATTCGGCGCCCGCCTCGCGTGCGGCGCGAAGCTGGCGGTCCGCGTCAACAAGCTGGGCGGTGGACTGAACCGGACCGCAGGCGGCGGCCGTCAGGAGCCCACTCAGGCAGAGGGACAGGTGTCTAGTCATCCGGTGCAAGTCCCCTGTGGCCGGTCTTAAGGCGGCGATTTCGTAGCAGCCGAGGTAGGAGGGGTCAAGGCTCACTCCTTTTGCAGCCACGCGGCCATCGTGCGATCTTCCACAATGTGTCACAGCCTGGTCCGCGCGCTCAGCCCTCTTGCACGTCGTCGATTCGGACCTGCCTCCGGTCGATCCTATGCTCGGCCCTGCGCTTGGGCTCGCGCCTTGCGACAGGACTGGGTATCGCGCTTGCGTGCGTCGCAACGGGTCAGCCGCGGCTGACCCGTTGGATGGATGTGGGGCCGGTCGCGCAAGAAGGTCTCCTCGGAGCCCTTTCCGAGATGCCCCTCGATCAACGGTTGGCCGAGGCGAGCGAGCGGTTCATCGGGACGCCCTATGCGCCTTCTCCGCTGGGCGAGGGACGCGGAGTCGATCAGGATCCGCCTCTCCGCTTCGATGCCGTCGACTGTCTCACCTTTGTAGAGGAGACGGTCGCCCTGGCGCTCTCAGCCAACCTCAAGGAAATGGACGGCCACCTCACGGCGATCCGTTACAGGAGCCATCCCGAATATCAGGATCGGAACCACCTGATGGAAGCTCAGTGGTTGCCCAACAATCTGGGCAAGGGCTATCTGAAAGAAATCACCGCGGAGTACGGGGGCGCGGATTTGGTGAGCTCGTTGAAGGTGATTGGTCCCGATGCCTGGCGCTCCGTTGGCGGCCAGCGATTGAACCTGCCGCGCGCCTCGCGGGTCACCGGTACCTTCCCGTTGAGCTGGATTCCCCTGGAGAGGGCGGTGAATCGGCTGGCGGGGGTTCCCTCCGGAACACTGCTGGTGGTCGTTCGCGAGGACCGCCCCAACCGCGTAACCCGAATCTCCCATCTGGGATTCCTCTTTCGTCAGGAGGGCAGGAGCTTCATTCGCCATGCCGCGAAGAGTGTCTTCGCGCGGGTCGTAGACGAGGATCTCGGCCACTTCGTGAGCCGCAATGCGCGTTACGCCTACGCGGTCCAGGGGATCGCGCTCTATGCGATCAGCGACCCGGGGCGCGAGCAGATCTCGGTCCAGACCGCCTCCGCCACTCGCTAACTCCGCAAGTCCTTCAGCTGGCGTCCGCTTCCAAGGCTGAACGGGCTCGATCCAGCTCGGACTGCGGTACGCGCAGCTCCCACCAGGCGCCGGTTCCCTGGGTCAGCAGATCGACCGCACCTACCCCGTGCGACTGAAGCGCGACGTGTAGGCCATCCCTGCGGAGCAGGTCGGCCCAACGCTCGGCGGTGATCGGGTCCTCCGCGGTAGCCAGCGAAACCAGTGACTCGGAATCCAAGGATGTGGGCATGAATTTCGTCTCCACGAAAAAGGAATGAACCCTTCCAGTGAAAGGTATACCTCTTTATGCAAGGGCCGCCCGTCAGGTCGATCCGACCCCGGCCGTCTGCCCGAGCGGCAGGAGGGCTGATGGAGAGAGGAAAGAGGCAGGAGGAGGCGGCGTCCGTTTCAGCCGATGTCTAGTGTTCAGCCTGGAAGTCACAAGGAGGCAGCATGCGAGCGGAGATTCGCGGGGTACATTTGAGCCTGACCGAGGAGATTAAAGAGTACGTGGAGAAGCATCTGATCGCGCCTTTCCAGCACTTCTACAAGGAAGAGGCGGCCGAAATGGTAATCACCTTGCGGGACGCCAACGGCCCCAAGGGAGGGATGGACAAGGAGTGCCGGGTGACGGTCCACATGCCCCACTTCAGCACCATCCAGATCACCGAGACGAGCGAGGATATCTACAAGAGCGTCTGCTTCGCTCGCGACCGCCTGGAGCGTGTCGTCAAAAGGGAGGTACAGAAGCACCGTGCCGACTCGCGCGCCTATCAGAACGGCGCGCGTACCATTTCTTGATGGGCACGAAGCCGGACGCTATAAGCCCTGCAGAGCCGTGAGCGCAAAGGATTCCGATGGCCCGCTCGAAGTTCCTCGCTTTCGCTTGCATCACATTGGCGCTCGGTTTGGCGCAGCTAATCTTTCTGAGCCCACAGCTCGGCGAGGTGGCCGTCGAACGCG
>JBGTHI010000608.1:0-3327 GCA_041746295.1 Myxococcaceae bacterium | reverse complement strand
GGCGCTCAAGGCGCGCGAGGAGCAAGCCAAGCGGGAGCGGTACCGCGCGGAGAAGGAAGCGGAGCGGGAGGCGCGTGAACGGCGTCAGCGCGAACGCGAGGAGACCGAGCGGCTACAGCGCGAGGCGAAAGCCCAAGCCCGCGTCCAAGAGGAGGCGCGCCAGCGCGCAATCGAAGAGGAAACCAAGCAGAAAGCGGCGGCGGAAGCGGGCCGGACGCTGGCCGACGGTCTGGACCGCACCCGGACTCAGGGCTTCATGGCTCGCCTCAACTCGATGTTCGGCCAGGCCAAGCAGATCGATGAGAGCGTTCTGGGCGAGCTGGAGGAGCTGCTCTTCACCGCCGACATTGGGGTAAAGACCGCGTCGCACCTGGTGGAGTCGGCCCGGGAGAAGGTGAAGCGCAAGGAGCTCTCCAGCTCCGACAAGATCAAAGATGCGATCCGGATCGATGTGGAGCGGATGATCGATCTTCCTCAGCCCCGGACCAATGAGACCACCGGCACCCCGCACGTGGTGATGGTGGTCGGCGTCAATGGAGCAGGAAAGACCACCACCATCGGCAAGCTGGCGGCGCAAATGATCGGCCAAGGCAAGAAGGTGGTGCTGGCAGCGGGCGACACCTTTCGCGCCGCAGCCACCGAGCAGCTAGACGTCTGGGCGGAGCGGGCCGGGGCGACGCTGGTCAAGGGCAAGGAGAACGCCGACCCGGCCTCGGTGATCTTCGATGCGATCGGCCGCGCGCTTGAGGAGAATGCGGATGTGGTGATCGCGGACACGGCCGGGAGGCTCCACACCCAGGCGCCGCTGATGGAGGAGCTGAGGAAGGTGAAGCGGGTGATGGGCAAGGCGCTGCCCGGCGCGCCCCACGAGGTGCTGCTGGTGCTGGACTCCACCAACGGTCAGAATGCCATCCACCAGGCCAAGCAGTTTCACGAAGCGCTGGGAGTGACCGGGATCGCGCTCACCAAGCTGGACGGGACCGCCAAGGGCGGCGTAATCATCGGCATCTGCGACGAGCTGAAAATCCCGGTGGCGTGGGTGGGCGTGGGCGAGAAGATCCCCGACCTGCGCCGCTTCGAGGCGCACGAGTTTGTCCAGGCGCTTTTCGCCTAGGGAAAGGTTCCGGTGCTCTCCCGGTTCGGGGCCGCGGGTGCTAATCTCTCGCCGCCGTGATTTTGATCGATGGGTGGGCCATGCCTGAACCCAGGGCGGTGAGGGTTCGATCCCTGAGCATGGCCTTGATGGGGAGGCGGGAGGGGTTGGGTGCCTTTCAGGAGGCCTGGGCAGCAGCCTCATGCGCTCGGGTGGAATGGGGCGAAGCGCCTTGGTTTGCCCCCACGGCGCCTCGAACGACGCCCAAGAGAGCCCGATCCCCCTTCTTACCGACCAGGCTTCCTTATGACAGGGAGCCGACGAGAGCTCCCCGTCCGTTCCCGCAGGCAGAGGTTTCCGAAATGTGCAGCGGATTTCGCGGCTAATTCGACAACATCGGAGGTTTGGACATCTAGCCGCGAATTTCGCGGTTGTTTGTCCAAACCTCCCCGCTTCAGCGCTCATAGCCACCCGAAGAGACCTGGCGGCAAACTACGGATTCCGCCACGGTCTCGCTCGGAGGTATGAGGCTACTGCCCAAGCGTCTCGGAGGCACCCACCCCCTCCCGCGCGTCCTCTTGAGCGCACGCCTCCACATTTTCATCCCTGGTGGTGCGCCACGGCGCTCCGATTCTCTTCAGCGCTGCGGCTGAGCAGTCAGAAAGTTCAGCGTCCCGTCGGGCGGCGTGCCCAGTACCCTCTCCGGCGACTCCTTACCCGGGCGCAGCAGCACCAGGCTGGTGACCACCCCACCGGCGACCACCGCGCCCACGGCGGTCCAGACGTACCAACGGGAGTACCAGGGCTTACTAGCCTTCATTCTCCCCCGAACCTCGCCGCCGTTGAGCAGTGAGCCCGCCGGCGCCTCCCGCAAGGACGGCAGGGGCGGAGAGCTCAAGGGCGCCATCTTTACCACGACCGGCTCGTCGCGGCCCGCGTGGACCGTCAGCCGCAGGACCACGTCTTGATAGCCCTCGCGCGTCACGCGTAGCTCCTGGGGCCCCGGTGGAAGGACCAGACCGCTCACCGGCGTGGTTCCAATCGACCGTCCGTTGATAGTGACCTGCGCCCCTTCAACGTCGGCGAAGACGCTCAGCGTCCCCGGCGAAGGCTCAAAGGTCACCGGGACCTCCAACGTTTGGCCCGCCGGCAGCGAGATCTGACGGGTGAAGTCCAAGAAGCCGGGCCGCTTCACCACCACCAGGTGGTCTCCTGCCGGGAGATCCAACTTCGGCACCGGGAGCGTGCCCAGGTCGCGGTCGTCGATGAACAACGTTGCGCCCTTGGTTCCGTGCGGGACCTTCACCCAGATGCGGGTGCGGGCAAGCGGCGAGAGCGGATCGGCCTTGCCGCCGATGGCTCTGCGCGAGGCCGGCTTGGGCGGCACCCCCTTCTTGGCGGAGCCCTTCTTGTTTCCGGAGGGTGCCAGTGGGGCCAACAGATCGCTGTCGGTCGGGCCCCGCGCGCTGGCGGCCAGGGGTGCAGTCATGAATGCGATTACCGCCAACCAGCCACACCGACGCATAGGGTGAGAACGTTAAAAGTTCCCTTTTGGAGGGTCAAACCCCGGCCCTCTTTCAGTAGGGTTAGCCCCAGTGAATTCAAGACTCAGCCTATTGACTGGAAGCACCCTTCTCGCCCTGCTCCCCCTGGGGTGCGCGGGCGCCCGCCCCGTGCAGCCAGTTGCCGCGCCCGCCTTCAAGGTCCCTCCGGCCTGCGAAGTCCCCCTAGGAGGCCCCTATCGGCACGCCAAGGACCCGGAGTTCCGATACCGGGGGGTGGACGACGGTCGGAAGCTGGAGCTGTCACTTCTGACCCCGCGCAACCACCACCAGGGCTTGACCGATACTCCCCGCATCGAGGTGGTCCGCAGCGCCGATGGCTTTCGAGGGGAGACCCGGGCCTCCGGCCTCAATGGTGAGCAGAGGCCTTGCCCTCTGGTCTTTCCCACCGAGGTGATCGCCTGCGACGCCGAGGGGCTGACCCTCCGCACCGTCAGGACCAGCTCGATCGACGAGCGCTGTCAGGCCTTGAACGAGGCGGCGCCGCGGTGGATCGAGCAGAGGCTGCTCCGAGAAACAGCACCTTAAAAGGCTAGCCCAACTTCCGCAGATTGGGCTCGCCGGGCGATTTTTAAGTTGGGTGGCGGAACGTAATTGAGCAGTTTTGCGGGCGTTGGCGAGCGGTCCGACTCCAGTCTCGCGATGTAGTGCCAACCAACCCCATTGAGTGGA
>JBGTHI010000607.1:0-4930 GCA_041746295.1 Myxococcaceae bacterium | reverse complement strand
CCGACCTCCAGACCCAACACCGAGGTGGGTTTGAAGGCGACCGTCACCCCGTACGCTCCACCGGGACGGACGCGAGAGGCGAGAGAGCCGGTGTAGCCCTCGACACCGCCGCCCAGCATCACCTGCACGCCGCGGAGGTTCGGGCCCTTCTTCTTGTCCTTCTGGTCGTCGAGGGTGGCGACCGGGGCCGCCTGCTGAGAATACTCAGTGGTGGTAGAGCGGTTCATCGTGCGGACCTGCGAACCCGGGGTCCCGGCCGTAGGAGGCGTAGCCTCCGCGTCGATCGCCGCGTTCGGATCGGCCGAACCGCCCGTCGCGGAGCTGTCCAGGCTCTGGCTCTCCTCGGTGGTGCTCTTCTTGAAGGTCGTCCCGCCGGCGGCCGCGTCCACATCGCCGGAGCCGCCGACCCCCTCTTCGTCACCCTTTGGAACGGCCGCATCCTCTTGTACGTGCTGAGGAGTTGACGTCGACTCCGGCGATACCGCCGCGTCGGCACTGGGTGCGGCAACCGGAGCCGCCCCCGAGGCCTCATAGCTGGACTCCTGCGTCGTCTCGCGCCTCGTGGTCGATCCGGCGGGCTCACCCGCCAGCGCAGCTCCCGCCAGAATCCCCACCGCCACGCCCATTACCTTTACCGTACCGTTCATCGCCGTTCTCCATGGATGGTTTGTGTGCATCAACGGCCCTGAAGATTGGGATGGGGCGCGCGATGCGCAACCCGGCCGCCGACCAGACCGCGTGACAACCGGTCAGTAGTGCGTGGTCAAGCCCCAGATAAAGCTGACATAGGTTTCGCGAGCGGCGCCGCTGTTTACGCCGACCCATCGGCTCCCGCCGCCGCTGAACTGGTCGTTGAAGATGGAGTAGCGCAGCTTCAGGGCGTAGCCGAAGGGGCCCCAGAGGTCGCCCGCGGCCCCTGCCTCCAGCCCGAAACCATTGGAGGAGACCTGGGCACCGTAGAGCGCCCGCTCCTCCTGGCCCGCATTGGGTTTAATGAAGAGAGAAGCTCCCGCCTCCAACCGAAGCTGCTTTAACAAGGGGAACGCGCCGTCGACGCCGATCACCGGATAGCTGCGGTGGGAGCCGGGCAGAGCCACGGCCGCGCTGGGATCTACCTCGAAGTCCCGCCCCGAGATTCCCAAGCGCCCGCCGACATATCCGACCAGTGGCCGCTGCCGGTTCTTGCCGCGACCGTAGTACCAACGGGGAGCAAGGTAGATCGAGTAGGCCTGATCAACCGAGACCACCTCCTCCCCTTCTCCGGTGGAGGTCCCCACCGCGCTCACGCTCACCCTGGTCAGTGAGAAGCCGCGGCTGTAGCTACCCCCCAGCCCGATGCCCTTGATCCATCCTTCCGAACGCGCAAACGGGAACAGCTCCACCGCGCCTCCGATACCCAGATAGGGAACATCGGCGCGGAAGTCTACCCGCTCTCCGGCGGGCTGCTGATCGACCGGCAAGGCATCATAGGCACCGCAGCTGGTGACGCCGGGCCGCGCACAGTAGGATCGCCAGGTGGTCACCCCTGCCAGTTGGACCGTGATCAGCTTGGGACCTATGTGGGGAGCCTTGCGGGAGTGCTCCGCCTTCTCGGCCTCGGCCTCGGCTTCGTCCTTGGGCTGCCTCTCAGCACCGGTCGCGGTATGGGACTCGGCCATCTCGGCGCGTTGGCGGCGGGCGCGCTGCTTGGCGGTCTCATTCTTAGGAGGATCGGGCGGAACGATTTTCGGCAGCGGGGGCGAGTCCTTGGAAACCGGAGCACTGGGCGCGGGCTCGGTCTCCAGCTTGGGCGGCTCTTCCACTTCGGTAGGCTTGAGCTCGTCTGGTGAGGCGGGCTCAAGGGTCTTCGGTGCCTTGGCCGCGATCTTCGCCGCGGTGTAGACCGCCGCCGCGAGCCGCCGGGCGTTGAGGCGAGAGATGAGCCCCTTCTTAAGCGGAAGGTCCTTGGCCCAGAGCTCGTTGCCACCGGCGTCGAGGATCCGGACGAAGAAGGTCTCCTCTACCGTCCCTTCGACCACCGCGTCGATCTTGAGAATGGGCGCGACTTCGGTCAGCGCCTCGATCGTCATCGCACGGCCACCTTTGAAGCCATGCTTCGCCGCTATCGCCTTATAGCGCTGGATCGGGATCAGCTTGGCCTTCTTGGCACGGAACAGCGCCGTGTAGACCTGGCCGCGCACGCGGGCATTCCGGTCACCCGAGAACGCCAGCACAGTCACCGATTGCGCATGTGCCGAGAAAGCAAACAGGCACACCCACAACGTGAGGAGAAATCCCCACCGTTTCGGGTTCAATCCACTGCCTCCGTGGCGCACGCCCACCTACTCGGCGGGCCCACCGATCTTCACCGCGCCCGGCGGGCTCGTCCAGACTACTTCCGTTTGGCGGGCTCGGCGGCCTTGGCGGCATCCTTCTTACGACCCAGACGCTTCTTCCAAGCCTGCTTGATCTTCATCTGAACGCGGCGGTGCTTGCTCTTGCTGCGGGCCATGCGGGCTACTCCTGTGACGTGAATGCGCCCCCTTACGGGCGCGCGGCGCGCCTATCTAGCAGACTTGTCTTCATCAGGGGAAGGTTCCGCGCTCCCCTCCTCGCCCGACCCGGGAGCCGGTCGGGTGGGAAAGGGGATTCCTTCGGCGCTTCGGATGTCGGTGGGGCGAATCTCCCCTGCCCGCAGGTTTCCCTCCTTGTCACGGTCCAAGCCAGACGGCTTCTCGCGCGCAGCCGGGGCGGCGGGCTGATCCGGCTTGGCCTTCACCGAGGCGAAGATCGGCCGGCAGGCGTCCACGAAGCGGCGGACCTCGTTCAGCGGAAGCGCCGGGACGTGGTTTCCGTTGATCCCGGTCATCGGCTGAGCCATACACATCGAGTTGAGAATTGCCTCCTCGGTGGCCTCCATCACCGCCTCGTAGAGCGGGTCCAGCCTCTGATCGAGCAGGATCTTCATCTTGTACACCATCTTCCCGGTGCGTCTGGGAATGATGTTGGCGGTCGAGAAACCGACCACCATCTCGCCCGAGCCATGCGCGGCGTAGGAGCCCACCCGGCCGATGCCCAGTCCCACCCTCTTGCAGAGCCGGTTGATCTGATGGGAGAGCAGCGGCGCATCGGTGGCGACCACCGCGATGATCGACCCGTAAGAGTGCCCGCGCCTCTTCACCTCCCGGAACTTCTGCGCCAGCACCTCGCCCACCGGGAGCCCACCCACGCGCAGATTGTGCATCTTACCGAAGTTGGACATCACCAGCACGCCCAGGGTGTAGCCGCCGAACACCTCGGGAAGCTTGCGGGACGACGTGCCGATCCCCGCCTTGAAATCGCAGGTGATCATCCCTGTACCGCCGCCCACCGCCCCTTCCGCGACGGGTCCGTTGGTCGCGCCGCGGATCGCCTCCTGGACATGGACGCGCTTCACATGTCGACCGACGATGTCGTTGAGATAGCTGTCGTCGCACTCGCCAACGATCGGGATGATCACGTCATGCTCGTCACCGATCCCGGGATATTCCTCCACCATGTGACGGGCGACAGCATCGGAGACCGCGCCGACCGACATGGTGTTGGTGAGGAGGATCGGCGTCTCCACCAACCCCCACTCCATCAGCTGGGTCATCCCGGAGATCTCGCCGGCTCCATTGAGCACGAAGCCGCCACCCATCATCCGTTCCATGAAGATGTTGCCCTGGTTCGGCATGATCGCCGTGACGCCGGTGCGCGCTGGCCCTTCCCCGGGACGCAGCGGCCCTTTTCCGTAAATGACCGTGGAATGGCCTACCAGCACACCCTCGACGTCGGTGAGCGCATTGAGCTTGCCGGTCTTGAACCGGCCCAGCGGAAGGCCCAGCTCTCGGGCGCGGACGCGAGGCTCGTCGCTCAACGGGGGAAGCTCCGACATGGCGGCGCACGATAACGGACGCCGCCCAAAGAGAGTGAGCGTTATGTTATGGCGCCCGCATGCACTTCATGGTCACGGGGTACGACGGAACCGATGAGGGGGCACCGGCTCGTCGTCAGGCGGCGCGCGCGGCCCACCTCGAGTATGCGGCCGGGATGAACGGATCGGGTCAGCTTCCCTACGCGGTGGCGCTGCTCGACGACGTCGGCAAGATGGTCGGCTCGGTGATGATCCTGAACCTCCCCTCGCGCGCCGAGTTGGATCGCTGGCTTGCCGCCGAGCCGTACGTGGTCCAGAAAGTGTGGCAACGGATCGAGATCAGGTCGGTCCAGCCGGGTCCCGCGTTCGTTCGACTGTCGGAATCCGTCTGAGCGCTACTGCCCATTCGAGGGGTCAGGATCGCCCACTAGGGTCATCCGAGCTTTGCGACCAGGGTCTAGGGGAAAGTAGGTCAATTCCCCCTTCCGCACCAAACCCTCTACGAACTCTGCTGCCCTTTGGCCGAACATCGCCGAATTCAAGGGCCGCGGCAGCTTGAAATCGGAAGAATCCGCAACACCCCAGATATCATGGCCAATAAAACGTTCGTGCAAGACGAGAACACGGGGACCTGGGTTCTCCCTTGTGCTGTATCGATCCGGGGGCTCCAGCCATTCATCGACGACCCGTAGAGCGATGACGGCGCGACCCGTCCGATCAAAGCCCGTCATCACGGGGGCCGTCATCTCCTCTGGCGAAATCCCATCAATATAGCCGTCCTGGCCCGCTCTGAGGCCTACCAGCTCAGGTATCCCTGGGTCCGCGTGGAGGCGGTCAAAGAGCGCGCGCATGGGATGAACGGTTGAAGACCCTTCGACCCGGCGCGTCTGGCGTCCGCCTCTCTCAACTCCAGCCGCTAGCCCAACTTCCGCAGATTGGGCTCGCCGGGCGATTTTTAAGTTGGGTGGCGGAACGTAATTGAGCAGTTTTGCGGGCGTTGGCGAGCGGTCCGACTCCAGTCTCGCGATGTAGTGCCAACCAACCCCATTGAGTGGA
>JBGTHI010000606.1:0-3158 GCA_041746295.1 Myxococcaceae bacterium | reverse complement strand
GTTGCCGACCGCTGGCACCTCGTTGACAACCTCGCCGATGTTTTGGAGGCCTGCTTCCGGGGCAAGGGATCGTGTCTGAAGGCAGCCAGTGCCGCACGGGTCGCGCAGGCGAAGGACGTGGGATGAGGGCTGCCGAGTGGCGACGGTGCTCTGGCGGGAGATCCGGGCGCACGGGTTCGCCCACTCCCTGACCAACGTCCAGCGCTTCGTGGCCCAACTGCGCCGGGAGGGGCCACCGCCCGACAATCGGCCACGCACCGCGCTGACCAAGGCCCAAGGGCCGCCACCCAGGCTTGTCGCGGCGATCGTCGTGCGTCAACCGGAGCGGCGGACCGACGAGCAACGTGCCTACCTGAAGCACCTCAAGACCGAGGATGCCGTCGTCGCCACAGCGGTCGACGTGGCCGAGGATTTCCTCGTCATGCTGCGCCGGCGCGAGGGGGAGCGGTTGCCGACCTGGCTCGACACCGCAGAGGCGAGCGGCATTGACGAACTGAAGCGGTTCGCCGGCAAACTCCGGACCGATCTGGCGGCCGTTCAGGCCGGGTTGACGCTGCGCCACAGCAATGGGCAGACCGAGGGCGTGCGCCGTGTCACGAGTGTCGGTATCTCCCCCGCAGGGGGATGGAACAGGAAGGGACGTTCCAGGGTCACCGGCCTCACTCCGCGCCGAAAGGCAACGGGGACCAGAGCATGGTCGGAACGCGGCGACGGCGCAGAAGCGTCGCGCGCCGAGGCGCCGCAAGACCCGCATCCCATGGCAAGGGCTTGATTGCTCGAACTCCAGTCCCGACTCGGTGAAGTCTGCACCCACGGGAAAGACGCTCGGAACCCGTGTCGCCGTCTCCGCAACGACTTGGCCTTCGCGGGCGGACCCTTCTGACGGCGAGAGGACCCCGACGGGGGCGTTCAAGGGACGAACGGAGTGCCTACCGGATGCTCGCGACGTACCGACGCGCCGGAACGCGGGACTGCCTACCGGGGGCGACCCCCAGGGCAGCGGAGCTCCCATAGTAGTCGCCGGGGTCACGACCGGCCACGGAGCGCGGGAAAGCCGTGCACAGGGCGAAGGGGAGCAGGTTGTTCGATGGCGACGCCAGAAGGATCAACGCGAGATGCGTACCGCTGATACTGTCCTCGCCATCATCCGAAGGACGCGACAGCGCCCCTCGGCATGAGCAACTGGAGAGCGGAGTGCCGGGAAACTGGCACGCTCCGTTCGGCGGGGGGCCGATGGAAAAGGGCGGATACCGTACCTCGCCAGCGGCCTACCCGACCAGGTCAACCGCCTGAAGTTGCTGAAGCGGCAGGGATACGGGCGGGCCAAAGTCGATCTGCTGCGCAAACGGGTCCTTGCCCGAAGCTGAGCGCGGACACGCCGATGGCGTCACATCGACCCACTCCCCAAATCACCTTAAGTGCGGAAGACCCACCACTCTCTGACGGCGACGCCAGTCAGACCGTACGTCCGATTCCTCGTCATGCGTCCGGTCCTTTTCGGTCGTTTGCGCAGGAACCATGAGGACGCCAATGGCTACTCGGTCTGAGCGAATCCCATCAGGAACATTGCTTTCGGGTGGGATTCGCTGAGCAGTCGTGTGGGAGCCGTCGTCGCTCACTTCGATTGAAGGAACGAAGCGAGTCGGACAACAACGCGCTGGAAACGGCCCGCGTCGTGGATTACCACCAGCGCGGGTAGAAGTAGTTAGCGCCCCAATAGGGCGCGTACCCGTAGTAGCCGTAAATGCCGTGGTAGTAATCGTGCGGCACCTTCTGGATGACCTCCGGATCGTAGACCGGTGAGCCGACGATTCGGTCGTACGATTGATCCACCCGTACCTCATCCTTGTCGACGCTCGTAATTGCGTCGACCGGGACGAGCCAGGACTTCTCGCCGATGCCGAGAAAACCGCCGGCCTTGAGGCGCATGAAGCGCACCTGCTCCTCCGCGGCGTCGACGAAAAGCGCGTCAACCTTGCCGATCTTCTTCCCATCCTTTGCGATCACGTCGCGACCGCGAATATCTTGGCCGGCATCCGCCAGCGTCTCGTTGGCTTCCTTGAGGGTTTCGAGCGTGGTGGATGGCTTCGTTCGTTGGCTTGCCATGACGGCGACCTTTCTCGGTAGGGGTAATGACCGGTTGGAGCGGGATGGCTGACGTCGAGTCCTGTTCTCAACGAATGGGCGAATGCGATCACGATGCGACATCCGGACGCGGTCGCCTTGAATGCGGAGGCGCCAATCGTCAGGTCGAGCCCGCAGATCACAACGTTGAACCGTATCGGTGACGGCAACGGCGGCTGTCATGTTCAGCGTAGCGACCGGCGGAGCGCCTGTCATGACGTTGTCGTCATCGAGACGGTGCATCTGTTCGGGGTTGAGCACCTGCGCGACCCTCGATGATCCCTTCGTGCCCGAACAGGCATCGATAATTGAGGAGAAGCCGCTCCAATCAGTCGACAATCAGGTTGTGCGCAAAGAAGCCGAATCGTATTGCGCGACACGCCAGCCCACACTTTGGCGGTTGTGGATGAGCCTCAGTTTGCTGCGACCGCGGCGACGCCCATCAACCACCGTCTCGATATCCGCGTGCCGCCGCCGTCTCCGCCATTCTCGTGCTGTTGTGAGGAAAGCGGATCAGGTTTCCAAACGACTGGCGCCGACCTGGCAACAATGCGACTGGGTTCTGATGCGGCGATTCGTTTTTTTCGCATGTGCCGACACCACCCGGAATACCCAAACCCGACCGCTTCCTCCGCCGCAATGAACTCAGGGCTACCTGCCATGGAGGGGGGGTGACCAGGGCAATCGCATTATGAAGGAGTCGCGGTGGTGAGTCGCAACGGGGATACGTGATGAACTGTCCCGTCGTTCATCAAGGAGTGCCCCGCATGGACCCGCTCGCTGATGCGTGTTTTCGCACCCACTTCGCTCCCCTGCCCGATCCTCGGGTTGACCGCGCCAAACGCCATGAGTTGCTCGACATCCTGACCATTGCCCTGTGTGCGGTGCTGTGTGGGGCCGACACGTGGGTCGACGTCGAAGCGTTCGGGAAGGCGAAACTGACCTGGTTGCGCACGTTCCTGACCTTGCCCAATGGCATTCCCTCCCACGATACCTTCGGTCGCGTCTTCGCGGCACGTGATCCGACCGCCTTC
>JBGTHI010000605.1:0-2240 GCA_041746295.1 Myxococcaceae bacterium | reverse complement strand
CCGTGGTTCAGGCCGGATGGGGCTTCGCGCAGGCAGGCCGGGAGAGCCTGTTCCAGGCCATCCTACGCAAGGCGGCCGACCGGGTGGCCCTTTGGGACCTGAAGCTGGCGGAGCACGACGCAGCCGTTCTCCGCTACGACGCGGTCGGGACGTCCCGGCCCGAAAGCGAGAGGCTGGAGCTGCTGAACAAAGCCTACTGGTCGGTGACCACCGATCTCACCACGCCCCGTCCCCCGCCGCTGGCCGACTTCCGCGCCGCCCTACCTGCCCTCCGTGCCGCATTTGCCACCAAGCGCACCCAGCTGGCGGCGCTTTCCGGCACCACCCGGGTAACCCTCGCCGGCCTCCTCGCCGACGCGAAGGCGCTTCTCCCCATCTCCGACATCGATCTGACGGAGCTTTCCTTCGACGACGAGGAGGAGGGGGTGATCCGGCTGGCGCAGGATATGGAGGCGGCCTGCCGGGCGGTGGTCAAGGAGCTGGACCGGAGGCTTGCGGCTTCACAGTCCTCTCTCGAGGAGCACGACGGAACCGCTGCCCCCCAGGCCCGGGTCGAGGCGCTCACCGCCGCGGCAAAGGTGCTCTTTGGCGACGAGTTCGTAATCCTTCCCCAGTTCACCTTGGGGACGGCTCACGGCAATGAGCTGGCCAATGCCCTGTCCACCAGCAGCAGCGGCGAGTTGCTCCGCCACCTCACCGACACCCTAAAGATGGACTTTCCGGTGGACAGCTGGATGTATGGCGTGGCCCGGGTGCGCGAGAAGGTGCGGCGCTGGGAGCAGGTGACCCATCTGGCCGGCGCCCTGGGCCGGACTGAGCCGGAGCTGACCGCGATTCAGCTCCCGGCGCTGCCCAACGACCGCTGGGCGGCTTTGCAGATCCCCGGCAACTTCGATCTGAGCGTGGACCGGCTTCTCTACACCGCCCATTTCGCCGCCCCTTTCTCCAAGACTGCCCCTCAGTGCGGTCTGTTGCTGGACGAGTGGACCGAGGTGATACCCACCCGCGAGCTGACCACCGGCGTCGCTTTCCACTTCGATCGTCCGAACAACGAGGCGCCCCAGGCGATGCTATTGGTGACTCCCCCGGAGCTCCGTGGTGCCTGGCAGTGGCCCGACCTGGTCGATGCGCTCACCGAAACGCTACAGCTGGCCAAGCGACGCGCGGTGGAGCCCGCCCATCTGGAGAGAACCCCCTATGCCCAGCTGTTGCCGGCCACGGTGACCGCCACCACGGTCAATCAGCTCACCATCTCCACCCTCTTAGCGCTCAACAACAACGTGCAGCTGGCCGCCCAGGGAACCTGACATGCCTGCCCCCTTCACCCTTCCCAACCTCAATATCGCGCTGCGAGAGCGTTCCTTTCCCACCCTCACCTTCTGGAACCGACTCGAGGGCCGCCCCCGCGCCGAGAGCTTCGATCGGGCGCTCAAAGCCGAGGTGCGCGACGCGCTTTGGATGGTCACCCGCCAGTGGCAGATGGGAGAGCTGCAGGGCGACGATGCCGGATCGCCGATCTTCGCCAAGCTCTGCGTCGACGGGACACGACTCACCCGGTTCCAGGCTCGCGGCGGCCCGGCGGAGCCTTTCGGCCAGGGCCCGGACAGCCTCCCTTTGGAGACTCAGGTGGAGCGGCGGCCGCTTCCCGAGCTGACGCTGGACCTCCGGCTGGCGATGGGCCGCCAGTTCTTGAAGTTGATTTGCACCCTGGCCGGAGTCGATCCGGCGGCGGCCACCGCTCAGCTGACGGCGAGGTATCGGATCCACTCCCCTGACCCGACCGCGTTGGCCGATGCCAACATCTGCGCCCATCCCGATGGCTGGAGCGCCTACGCGGCGGTGGCTGGACGGCGTATGGACGGAGGAGCGCTCTTCCGCCATCTGACCTCGTCGCCGTCCGGCCACGCCTACGACGGGATCCCTGCCCTGGCAGGAAGGGAGACGGACGTCGATGATCTGACCGAGCGGTTCAAACGCTGGTTCGCGTCGCTGATCGAGCAGCCTTCCCCGGACGGAGGCGGAAGCGATGCCTGGGTGCCGGACCGGCTGGAGTACCAGTTCAACGTCTCGGCTCCGCTGGAGTCGGGAGAGCAGCTGTTGACCGCCGACGAGTACTTTCACGGCCACTTGGACTGGTACAACCTGGACCTGCCCGAGGCCGAGTCTGGGGCCGGGTTGGGAGCCCTGCCCACGGCCCCGACCCGCGACGTTCGATCGGTGCTTCCCACGCCGGTAGGCTT
>JBGTHI010000604.1:0-1778 GCA_041746295.1 Myxococcaceae bacterium | reverse complement strand
GGACGCCCACGCCGCTGTTGGCGATACGTCGCGATGGCCTGTTCGGTAAGCTCCACTTCGATCCAACCCTCGACCCCGCCGTCGTGCAGGATCGCCTCGACGGCCTGCACCACCTTGGCTCGCTCGCGGTGACGCGTCCGCGGCGAGGCGAGCTTCTGCCGCAACTCGGCCAGTCGTCCCAACACCCGTTCGATCCGCCGGTGCCGCACCACCGCATCGCGTTCGGCCTTGCCGACACTGTGGTACCAGATCAATCGGTACCCCTCGACGCTGGTGAGTTCCGGTTCGTGGATCGAGTACCGGTCCACCACATCTCCATCCTCATCGAGCTTGTCATGGATGGGTCGCCAGCGGGCCTGGCCTCCCAGGACCGTGGCGCGGAAGGCGGCGTCCTCGCCGCGGGTGCGGGGCAGGACGCTCAAGAACCGACCACCGTTCCGATGGAGATGGGCCATGTTCTCGGCGGTGGCCAGCTTGCAGTCGGCCACATAGAGGAAGTCCCGTCGGCCGGTCAGCCGGCAGAGCAACTCCCAGGTCGCGCGGTGCGAGCGGTCGTCGGTGGTATTACCGCTCTGGACCCGGAACTGCACCGGCACGGCCCCGTCGCGACTGACGGTGAGGATATACAGCAGTTGCTTCAGGTCGGGACGGTGGTCCTTGTTATGTCCGTAGGTCACGGCCAGACGGAGCCGTCCCCGCAGGGTCCGCTCCCGGTCGGCATCCTCGTAATCGCCATGGAAGGTGATGGTGGTGGAGTCGTTGTGCAACTCATCCAACTCGACGCCGAACTCGCGGACCAGGTGCATGACGACGGCCAGCGTCAGCGAGGGGATGTCGGCGTCGAAGAGCCGATCCAGGCAGCGTCCGACGCGATCATCGTTCAGGGCCGGCAGTTGCTCGGGACTCAAGCCGAGGCGTTCGGGGGCATGGCGTGCGGCCCACTGGCCGACGCCGTAGAGGGGCTCGCGGCAGAGGAGCAGGTTCTTGAGCAGGACCAGCAAGGCGGTGGCCGTGGGGATCCGGGATCGCCGGTCTTCGGTGGGGAGGTGGTCGCGGAGGAACGCTTCGAGTCGGAGCCGCCGGAGGAGTCCTTCGAGGATCGGTAAGGCGGCGACACGCCAGGAATTCAGTGTGCGGCCGTCGGCGTGGGCGGACTCGCCGGGACGTGGTCGTGGTGGGGTTGGGTGATTCCGAGGTTCTTGAGACTCGTCCACCGCCATGCCTCCCGACGATCGGAGTGTCCCCGTGCCACGGTCGGCCATTGCGTCCGGCCGTCCGCTGCCATGATGGCCCGGGGCGAGAGATCGTCAAGGGGCGAAATATTCTCAGATTGAGTTATGTGGGATCGCCTTGGCGTAAGTCGAGTGCCCCTCGACTTACGCTCAGGGCGTCGATCGTAAGTCATCGTGGGAAAAGGTTGGAGAGGGTCTTGGACATTGCCTGGATGTGGGACGTGGCGAACAATGGTGTGTGGGACGGTGGCGGTTGTGGCCGGTGGTCGCCTCGGCCCCGCTTCCGACCGGAACGGAGGGGGTACCGCGCACGGCTCTTCAATCGGCGGGTGGGAAATTCAAAGATAATGCGGCCGAGATGTGCGGAAAGTCGGTTGTATTCGCGCATCGACTTGCGATAGGCGCTCAGGATCTTGGCCACGCTCATCCGTCGCGCCGGGACGCCCTCGCGCGCCAATTGCACCTCCGCGTGCAGGGCCATCGCCCAAAGGCCCAGCAGCGACCATGCCGCCTCCAATTCGGCGTTGTCCGCCGTGTGGCTCCGCA
>JBGTHI010000603.1:0-2331 GCA_041746295.1 Myxococcaceae bacterium | reverse complement strand
AGGTCATATCGGTCTCGACCCGCTGCAACCCTTCGAACAGGTCGTTAACCAATTGTTCGTCTCCCGGCTGATCAAGGGAGACCAGCCCGAGCTTTTGGGCCATCATTTCGCCCCAGGTACGCTCGAAGGTCTCGGCGTATGCCGCCACCCCTTGTTCCAGCGCAGCCGGGTTCTCGATCAGCGGGGCCAGCGCTTCGGCCAGCCGGGTCAGGTTCCACAACGCGATCTGGGGTTGATTTCCGTAACAGTAGCGCCGCCGATCCGCATCGGTGGTGTTGGGGGTCCACGTCGGATCGTAGCCCTCGAGCCAGCCGTAAGGGCCGTAGTCGATCGTCAGCCCCAAGATCGACATATTGTCGGTGTTCATCACGCCGTGGACGAAGCCCACCCGCATCCACCCTGCCACGAGCGTGGCCGTGCGCCGGCAAATCTCTTCGAACCAGCGGGCATAGGTCGCTGATGAAGGCGGGCCCAGTTCTGGGAAATGCTCGCCGATCACGTAGTCGGCCAGGCGTTGGAGTTCCACCCGCTCCCGCTGCGCGGCGAGGATCTCGAAATTGCCGAAGCGCACGAACGAGGGGGCCACGCGGCAGACCACGGCGCCCGGCTCGGCTTCCGGCCGGCCGTCGTAGAACATGTCCCGGATCACCTTCTCACCGGTTCCCACCAGGCTGAGCGCCCTGGTGGTCGGCACTCCCAGATGATGCATGGCCTCGCTGCACATGAACTCGCGCACCGAGGAGCGCAATACCGCGCGGCCATCCGCGAAGCGCGAATACGGAGTTCCTCCGGCCCCCTTGAGTTGAAGGTCGAAGCGCTTGCCGTCCGGGCGCAGCACTTCGGCCAGCGTGATCGCGCGACCGTCGCCGAGTTGTCCCGCCCATTGACCGAACTGATGCCCACCGTAACGCGCCGCATAGGGTTCCATGCCGGGCAGCACGAGATTCCCGCCGAGCACCTGGGCTGCCGGTCCGCCGGGGGATTCAGGAGGCGAAGCGCCCAGCAATTTCCCCACCGCGTCGGCCCAGCCGAGCAATTGCGGCGCCCGCACGGGGGTCGGGGCGACCCGCGTATAGCAGGCGTTAAGCACTTCGCGGGGCTCGTTCCGGAGCAGAGGATCGGCGGGCAATGCGCGCACGAAGCTGTTGTCGAAGGCCAGGTCGCACAGATCGACCGGTGCGGCGTCGGGAAGGGTCACACAGTCTCCTGGAAATGCGACCGCGAGTGTAGCGCCTATCAGGGTGCCTCCCAAGCGCACTTCGTATAATGCGCAAAAATGTTCGAGAAGATGATCCAGCTCATCGAAGGGCATGCGAGCTATGGGCCCGCGATGAAGGAAGCGGCCAACGGCAGGGAGCAGATCATCCTCGACTATCACACCCACGGCCGCGGAACGGGGTACTGCGTGTCGATCGCGGAAAATAAGCGCAATACTCTCAGGATCCTGGGGCAGGCCGAACCGCTGCTCGAACTTGTCCACATTAAGGGAGTGGGAGAGGACGAGGCTCAGTGTGACGAGCTAATGGGCTCCTTCGGCCGCGAGCTCGTCCAGCACTGTCAATTGCACGCTCCGCCCCTCGTCTACCTCAACGGGAAGCCGCGTCAGGCTCCATGAGCGCCCCTGAACGGTCGCGGTCGCTCGGGGTCACGTTGGAGTATCACGAGCGGACCAAGCACCGCCCTCAGCGCTATGCCGCCTCCCTCGGGTATATGGACTGGGCCACACAACCGGATCCCTTCCGCCGCTATGAAGGCGCCGCCCTGCTGGACCTGGAGTTCCTCGCGGCGGGTCCGGAGCCGCGGTACGAGTCGGCATTCGTTCCCGGTCGGTTTGCCCCGGCCCCGCTTGGCCGCTCCTCGATCTCCCAGCTCTTCCAGGATGCGCTTTCCCTCTCCGCCTGGAAACAAGCCGGATCTTCCCGCTGGGCGCTCCGGGTCAACCCCTCAAGCGGCAATCTTCATCCGACCGAGGGCTACCTGGTCGCCGGGCCTGCCTCCGGTCTTCATCCTCGTCCCGCGATCTACCATTACACCCCGCTCGCGCATGCGCTGGAACTCCGCTTGGAGTTGTCGGACGAAGCGTGGGGCAGGATCGCCGCTCAGCTGCCCGAAGGATCCGTCCTGATCGGTCTCACGTCGATCCACTGGCGCGAGTCATGGAAGTACGGCGAGCGGGCCTTCCGCTACTGCCATCACGACGTCGGCCACGCGATCGGGAGCATCGCAGTGTCCGCGGCGGGCCTCGGCTGGGAAGCGACCCTGCTCGAAAGCGTCACCGACCGAGATCTGTCCCTGCTTCTGGGGGTCCAGCTCCAGACCGGAATCGAGGCG
>JBGTHI010000602.1:0-2198 GCA_041746295.1 Myxococcaceae bacterium | reverse complement strand
AGGCCGGCCGACCATCCGGGTCTACGTACCTGCATGCGCACGGTATTCGAGGAAACCGGCAGCCAGAAGAGCGCCGTCTTCGATCATCGGCTGTGGGAATGGCAGTATCTCCGGGCCGAGCGGCCGTCGGTGATCGTCATTGCCGAATCGGAGGACCGGGTAGTCGGGTACTATCACGCGCTGACGCTGACCATGAGCCGGGACGGCCGCGAGGTGGTCGGTGCGATGGTCCAGGACGTGGGGACTCTCGCCGAGTACCGCGGGCAGGGAGTCTTTCGCGAGATGGGCGCCTACGCACTCCAGCGGCTGGGGCAGATGGGGATCGACTTTGTTTACACCTTTCCCAACGAGCGCAGCCGCCCCAGCTTCGAGCGCAACCACAAGTATGCGCGGCTGACCCGGGTTCCCATTTACGTAACGCCGCTCGAGCCCGGCCAGCTGGTGGGCCCTCGGATCGGTATCCCTGCTCTCGGCCGGGCCCTGGGCCGTGCGGCCTTTCCGATCCACCGCCGCTGGCGGCAGTACCAGGCCCGCCTGGGTCCTTCAGAAAGTGTCGAGTCGACCATCAGCCTGTCCGATGAGATCGCGGCGGGCTGCCAGCAGATCAGCGGCCAGCGGAGTATCCATCTCGTACGCTCCGCGAGATTCCTGACCTGGCGTTTCCTGGAAAAGCCGGATGGGGGCTATCGGTACTGGGTGCTGCGGACGGGGGGAGAGCTAACCGCGTTTGTTGTCAGCCGAGTCATGACGCTCTTCGACTATCCCAGCGTGGTCTTCCTCGACTTCGGCTGCGGCCCCGGACAGGAGGACGCGCTTCAACGGCTTCTGGCATTCAGATTGGCGGCAGAGCAAGGTGAGGGAGCCTTGCTGGGTGTGACGATGGGGCTGCATCCTTTCTTCGGACGCCTCGCACGACTCGGATTCCTGCGCGTGCCAGAGCGCTTCAATCCCAGGCCCTTCAACCTGCTCACCAAGAACCCTGCGGGCACCGAAGCTGCCGATCTGACCGACCCCGCTCGGTGGACGATCACGTTGTCTGACTGGGACGTGCTGTGAGGGTTTGAGGCCGCTTCAGCCCCTCCCTCACCTCTCCTGATTGAAGCTCCTCCACTCCCGCCGAAGGGCGTCGGCCGTGGCCGGTGGAATCGATATGCCGCGGTATAGCTCGGCAGCCACCCCGCCCTCCGGCATGCTCAGCCGCCGGCGCGCCTCAGCCACCGGCACCGCCCAGAGCTCCTCCACCGGGATCTCGAACAAGTTGGTCAGCCGCGTCCGCCGGGCGTAGTCGTAGGCCCGGCTGAAGACGCCCAGCGCTATGCCGCGGCCCACCTGGCGGAAGGAGGCAATTCGCCGGGCGCATTCCACAAACGCCCCGCCATAGAAGAGGACCCAGCCCACCGCCTTCGGTACTCCTCTGGAGCCGAAGTAGAGTCCCTGCTCCGCCGCCTCGCCGGCGAGCAGCACCAGGGGCGGTTCGTCGTGGGTGAACGTGGTGCCGGTAAGGACGTGTGAGGCATCATGCACCAGGTAGATCTTCTCGGGCGCGCGCGAGCCGTTGATCAGCTTGCGAAAGAGCTTCAGGAAGTGTGGCCGGGCTGGAATCGGGAGGCCCACATAACCGTTCACGTCGCGGAAGCGGGCGATCGCGTCGCCCAGGGTAATGGTCTCACGGTCCCGCTCCCAGTCGTACGAGGAGATCAGGAGCCCGGCGCCGTTGGTTCGCCCGGTTTTCGGACTGGAAAGCGATGCCGAGGGCGACTGAAGGCGCGAGGTCATGAGGCTAGCCGTGACAGCGCCGCCACCCCGGGCTCGGCGAGCCGGTCGGTCAGCTCGATCTCCAGATCGGCCTCGGAGCGGCGGCTGATATAGCGGCGGTACCAGACCTCGGCGCTCAGCAGCAGCCAGATCCGGTTGCCATGGTCGTAGCGCCGCGCGAGATGCTCGTCTACGATCTGCCTTACCCGCTCACCCCGGAGGTAGCCGTCCCGCACCAACTCGCTCTTGTGGAGCAGCCGGGGCGCCAGCGACCGGACTTCTCCCTCGAGGATATACATCAGCGGCGAGGCGAAGCCCTGCTTCTTTCGGGCGAGAACTTCCGGGGGCAGATACCGCTCGCCCAGGCGGCGCTCCAGATAGCGCAGCCTCCGACCCTTGATCTTCATCGAGGTGGGCACCCTGGCCATGAACTCGGCGAAGCG
>JBGTHI010000601.1:0-3059 GCA_041746295.1 Myxococcaceae bacterium | reverse complement strand
TCGACGGCACCCACCACGCCAGCCAACCGGACCTGCTGCGCGCCTCCGGGCTGTCCGCGGGACAGAACCTCTTCGACCTGGATCTGGAGGCGCTGGAGCGGGCAATCGACGCGCACCCGTGGGTGCGCTCGGCCAAGGTGACCCGCCACTTTCCGGGCGGCCTCTCTGTCAGGGTGGAAGAGCACCGGCCGGTGGCAGTGGTCTCCCTGGGCGAGCTGTATCTGCTCGACGACCGGGGCGAGCCGTTCAAGAAGCTCCAGTCGGACGACGCGCTGGATCTGCCACTGATCACGGGAGTGGATCGAGAGGACTACGTGAGGCGGCCGGATGGGATCGCCGGCCAGCTCAAACAGGCGCTGGAAGTCGCCCAGGCCTACATCGAGTCGGAGGCCGGGCGGGGTGAGCCCCTTTCCGAGATCCGGCTGGCGGGCGAGGGCGTGACCCTGGTCACGGGCGAGGCCGGGCGGGAGATCCATTTCGGAGATGCGGCGGGTGGGATGACCGGGCTCCATGCCAAGTTGGAGCGGCTCCAGCGCATCCGCGCCGAGCTTCAGCGCCGCGGCGTCGAGGCCGAGGTGATTCGTCTCGATAACCGTAGCCGTCCGGGTTGGGTTGCGGTCAAATTGCAGAACGCGGCAGCCAGTGGAAGCAACTTGCCGCACACGAGGGCGGCGGCGCAGGAACCGAAACCGGCGGCACCTTAGGGGAGGCACGGATGGCGAAACAGAAAACAGGCGAGATTGTCGTCGGCCTGGATATCGGCACGACCAAGATCTGCGCGATCGTGGGCGAGCTTACCGATACCGGCATCGACGTGATCGGCATTGGGACCCACCCCTCCAAGGGTCTCCGGAAGGGCGTGGTGGTGAACATCGAAGCGACGGTCGCTTCGATCCGCCGGGCGATCGAAGAGGCCGAGCTGATGGCCGGCTGCGAGATCACCAACGTCTATACCGGCATCGCGGGCGGCCACATCAAAGGCTTCAACAGCCAGGGCATCGTCGCGGTGAAGGACAAGGAGGTCCGCGAGGCGGACATCGCCCGGGTGATCGACGCCGCCAAAGCCGTTGCTATCCCGCTAGACCGCGAGGTGATCCATGTCTTGCCCCAGGAGTTCGTGATCGATGATCAGCCGGGCATCCGC
Source organism: Myxococcaceae bacterium (assembly GCA_041746295.1). Classification (GTDB taxonomy): domain Bacteria; phylum Myxococcota; class Myxococcia; order Myxococcales; family Myxococcaceae; genus JBGTHI01. Next base: position 1,915 of record JBGTHI010000601.1, on the reverse strand, counting down.
GAGCCGTTGGGGATGGCGGGCGTCCGGCTCGAGGCGAAGGTCCACATCGTGACGGGCGCGGTGTCGTCGGCGCAGAACATCGTCAAGTGCGCCAACCGGACCGGTCTGAACGTCTCGGACATCGTGCTGCAGCCGCTCGCCTCGGCCGAGGCGGTGCTGTCGGACGATGAGAAGGAGCTGGGCGTCTGCCTGGTGGACATCGGCGGCGGCACCACCGATGTGGCGATCTTCAGTGGCGGCTCGATCGTCCACTCGGCCGTGATCGCCCTGGGCGGAAACAACCTGACCTCGGATATCGCGATCGGCCTTCGTACGCCCGCGCTGGAGGCGGAGAAGATCAAGCAGCGCTACGGCTGTGCGCTGGCCTCGATGGTGAGCAAAGAAGAGACGATCGAGGTGCCCTCCGTCGGTGGACGCCACCCACGGGTTCTGGGCCGACAGATTTTGTGTGAGATTCTCGAGCCGCGGGTCGAGGAGATCTTCCAGCTGGTCCAACGCGAGGTTCAGAAGTGCGGTTACGAAGATCTGCTCGCCTCCGGGGTGGTGATCACCGGCGGCTCGACGCTCTTGGCGGGAATGCCGGAGCTGGCCGAAGAGGTAGTGGGTCTGCCGGTTCGCCGCGGGATGCCGCGGGGCGTGGGAGGGTTGGTCGACGTGGTGAAGAGCCCGATGTACGCGACCGGTGTCGGCCTCGTGGTCTACGGTGCCAGAAACCAGGACCGACGAATTTTCCGCATCCGGGAAGAGAATGTCTACCGGAAGGTCAAGGGCCGGATGCGCGAGTGGTTGGAAGAGATTTTTTAACCAGACTTAACGAAAGTCGAGGAACGCCATGGATTCGTTCGACCAGAGCAAGCAGGCCGCCAAGATTAGGGTGGTTGGCGCAGGGGGAGCAGGCTGCAACGCGGTGAATACGATGATCGCCGCCCATCTCGATCGGGTGGACTTCATCGCCGCCAATACCGATATCCAGGCCCTGGCCGCCAACATGGCGCCGCTCAAGCTGCAGCTGGGCATGAGCTTGACCAAGGGGTTGGGTGCGGGTGCGAATCCCGAAATGGGCCGTGAGGCGGCGCTGGAGTCCAAGGAGCAGATCACGGCTGCGCTGGAGGGCGCGGACATGGTCTTCGTCACCGCGGGCATGGGAGGAGGAACGGGGACCGGCGCGGCTCCGATCATCGCCGATATCGCCAAGTCGCTCGGAGCCCTCACGGTCGGCGTTGTCACCAAGCCGTTCCTCTTCGAGGGGAACAAGCGGCGCAAGCAGGCCGAGCAGGGCATGGTAGAGCTGAAGGCCGCGGTCGACACCCTGATTACTATCCCGAATCAGCGGCTGCTGACCCTAAGCAATCAGCCCATGCCGCTCTTGGAGACCTTCAAGCGCGCTGACGAGGTGCTGCTCAACGCCGTTCAGGGCATCTCCGACCTGATTCAGTACCACGGCTACATCAACGTCGACTTCGCCGACGTGAAGACCATCATGAGCGACAAGGGGCTCGCGCTGATGGGCACCGGCCGCTCCAACGGCGACAAGCGGGCGCTTCAGGCCATGCAGCAGGCGATCTCCAGCCCGCTGCTCGAGGACGTGACCATCGACGGCGCCACCGGGCTGCTGATCAATATCACGGGAGGCCGCGATATGACGCTTCAAGAAGTCAACGAGGCGCTGACGCTGGTGCACGACGCGGCCGACTCCGACGCGGAGATCATTTTCGGCTCGCTCATCGATGAGACGATCCAGGACGAGGTGAAGATCACCATCATCGCCACCGGTTTCGTGAATCGCGATGCCAAGGCCCGGCCGCTGCCGGCGCAGTCGCATTCACAACCCCAGTATGCCGCTCGGCCGGTCTCATCGCCGGGGCTGCCGGCAGGGTGATTCGCTGCTGCATGATAGTCGAATTGGCCGCTTGCC
>JBGTHI010000600.1:0-2248 GCA_041746295.1 Myxococcaceae bacterium | reverse complement strand
GTCGGCGCCGTCGCGCTGAAAGATGAAGACGTCGATGTTGGGGCTGGGCGTGTTCCGCAGCATCCAGGCGCCGGCCGCCGCATACAGGAGCGAGATTACCGGAGCGGTGGCCCGTCCCAGCAGGGGCCGCCCGCTGAGGCCCGAGGCCGCCACTGCGGTCGCTGCGACGACCGGCAGCACCCACCCCTCATTCCACACGGTCCGGTAGGTGGGCGTCCGGGTCATCCACTGCTCGGCCAGCCAGACCACACCCAGCGCGAGCGCCCACGGAAGCAGGCGGCCGGCGACCCGCTCGACCTCTCCGGTGCTGGGAACCACCAGTCCCAGGAACGCCAGCCCCAGCGCCAACGTGAGCCAAGAGAGCGCCCCTTCCGCCAGATTCCCATTGCCCAGCTGCAGCGCATGGCCGAGCGCCACCGCCGCCAGGGCGCAGGCGAGGGTGAGCAGCGGAGGGTCTGCGGCGTGGGCTCGGATGTAGGCGATGTCTCACGGCCTTCTGGACGGAGCAAGAACAGGACATCACGCGCATGTCGGTTGTCTTGAGAGTTGTGTCCCTTCTATGTAGGGGGGTAGGGGTGATGCACAAGATGGTTCCCGACGCCCAGACACCCGGCACGCTGCGACTTGGCTTCGAAGGCTTCGCTTTCGAGGACCTGTACCGTCCCGAGGGTCTGCGCCGCCTCTCCGAGCGATTCGATCGGGAGCTGCAAGCGGCCGATCCGGCGCTTTTCTCTCGCTTCGACAGCTACCGCAAGGCAGGTGGAACGGGTGGGGGTGGGGGCCTTGCCCCCTCCGATCGTCTTGGGGGAGGGCCCCCTGCATCGACTTGGGGGGGGGGCGGGCCACAAGAATCGGAGCTGCTGATCGCGGTCAGCGACCGCATCTCCACCTTCGTCTCCAGGCTGTTCGGGATCGAAGCGCACGCTGCGCAGCTCCGCCAGCGGCTCACCTCTGAGCATCCGCTCTTCGACTTCAAGCGGGAGTTCATCGGCCGCCGCGTCTTCCGCAAGGGTGCACCGGACCGCCCGACGGCAGCTGAGTTCCCGGCACTGCACGCCCGGATGGGGCTGCTTCTTTCTCTCGCCTTCCCCGAGACGCTCCACGGCAACGATCCGGAGCGCGGTCTGGCGCTGGCGATCCTCACGCTGCTCCAGCTGGAGAGGCTGTTCAGCGGGCAGAGCTTGCTGGAGGAGGTGGAACCCCAGGCGCTCCGCGCGCAGTGGACCCGCATCCGCACCGCCTTGCTTTCAAGCCCTGAGGGCAACGCGGAGCTCGGCTCAAGCCTGGTGGCTGCTCCGGGGGGCGCTTCCGACGCCGACGACCTTCGCGCCGTCAAAGCGCTCCTCTCCCTTGCCGATCGCTGGACCTTCGCCCGCGCCCTCCATCCGCAGGCCAAGGCGGAGCTGGAGGATTGGGTCACCCATCACCTTCCGCAGCCGCTGAGCTTCGACCACCTGGTGGAGCTGCACCATCCCGACCCGGAGCTCCCCGAGCTGTCGGAAGGGCCCTCCCACCTGCTCCGCCGCCGCGACGGCTTCGCGCTCACCGACCGCCGTCACGGGGTGCGCCAGGTGATGAACGAGGTCGACTACTGCGTCCTCTGTCACGAGCGCGAAAAGGATTCTTGTAGCAGCGGCTTCCTTGCGCCGAAGGCCGGGAATGCAGCGGCCAACCCGGTCTCCGAGGCCCACACCTTCAAGCGCAATCCACTGGGCCTCCCGCTCACCGGTTGCCCTCTGGACGAGCGGATCTCAGAGACCCACGCGCTCAAGCGCCGGGGAGACTCGCTGGCAGGGCTGGCGATGGTGATGCTGGACAACCCGATGTGTCCCGGGACCGGCCATAGGATTTGCAACGACTGCATGCGCTCCTGCATCTTTCAGAAGCAGGATCCGGTCGACATTCCCCAGGTGGAGACCTCGGTGCTCACCGATGTCCTGTCGCTGCCCTGGGGCTTTGAGATCTACGGCCTGCTCACGCGCTGGAACCCGCTCAACATCAAGCGGCCCCATGCTCTCCCGTACGTAAGCAAGAACGTGATGGTGGTGGGGATGGGGCCGGCCGGCTACACCCTCGCGCACTACCTCCTCAACGAGGGCTTCGGCGTTGCCGGCGTGGATGGGCTCAAGATCGAGCCGTTCGACGACGCGCTCACCGGCCGCAACGGCCACGCGCTCCAGCCGATCCGCGACTTCAAGGCCCTGAGCCGCGAGCTGGACGACCGGGTCCTGGCCGGCTTCGGGGGCGT
>JBGTHI010000599.1:0-1806 GCA_041746295.1 Myxococcaceae bacterium | reverse complement strand
GCTGGCCCGCCCGCTGTCCAACACCATCTCCACCCGGGTGGGATCCAGCACCCTAAGCTGATGACCCCGCTCCCGCGCCACCTCCAACAGCCGGTGGGTAGAGGGGATTGAGGCCGAGCGCGAGAGAAGCGTGATCTTCATCTGCGCCCGCCGCCGCGGTCGGTGGGCGTTGGAGTCGCCTTCGCACCCACCCCGTCTCGCAGCCCACCTCGGAGCCCTTGGGGCGGGTGAGTCATGGGCCACCGGAAGAGGTGGGCCAGGTCTGAGGCCACCCTGAAACGCGGGAGGTAAGCATCGAGAGTCCCCATCGGGCCACCCTGGTATAGCTGTTGCTGACCCTACGTCCCATGGAATCCAAGGGCCGCGTGTTGATAGTCGACGATGCGGCGACTGTGCGCCTGCAGCTGCGCCAAATCCTCTCAGCCGAGTACGAGTGTATCTGCGTGTCCAGCACGGAAGCGGCGCTGGCGGAGGCCCTCAAGCAGCCCCCCGAGGTGATCGTCTCGGATGTGGTGATGGAGCCGCTCGATGGCTACGAGCTCCTGCGCCGCGTCCGCACCACGCCGTCACTCTGTGACACCCCGCTGATCCTCCTAACCTCGCAGAGCGATCCGGACGGACGGGCCACCGGGCTGGAAGGGGGCGCGGACGACTACCTCCCCAAGCCGGTTCGCGCGCGCGAGCTGCTGGCCCGGGTGAGGTCGCTGGTCCGGCTGCGCTCGGCGCAGAGGGAGATTGTTCGCCAGAAAGAGGGGCTCGCCGCCGCGCACGGGCAGCTCCTGAGCGCGCAGAAGCAGCTGCTGGATGCCGAGAATCTCTCCACCCTGGGAACCCTGGCCAGCGGCGTCGCGCACGAGATCAACAACCCACTCGGCTTCGTGCAGAGCGGCTTCGACAGCATGGTGGGCCTGATCGCCGAGCTGTCGGACGCGGTAAAGGCCTCGGGCGCCGGAGGGCTCCACGACACGCAGGATGCGATCACCGACGCACAAGAGGTCTGCTGCGAGGTGAAAGAGGGGCTGCAGCGGATCCGGAACATCGTTCAGAAGCTCGGGCTGCTCGGCGATGGCGATTCCGCGCCGCAGTGGCTGGATATCCGCGATGAGATCGAGCAGGCGCTCACCATCTCCGCGCCGCAGATGGGCCGGGTGGAGCTGCTCAAGGAGCTCCAGCCCTGCCGGATGAAGGTCCACGCCGGCTATCTCACCCAGGTCACCCTCAGCCTGGTCTCCAATGCCCTCGACGCGGTCCAGGGCGCCTCCTGCCCGCGCGTATCGGTCCGCTTGAAATGTGGCTCCGGCTCCGGCGAAGGCGTGGAGCTAGAAGTGGAGGACAACGGCAAGGGCATTCCGGTGGAGATCATGCCCCGGCTGTTCGAGCCGTTCTTCACCACCAAGCCGGCGGGCAAGGGCACCGGCCTGGGACTGAGCGTCTGCTACTCGCTGATCAAGCGACTGGGCGGCAAGACCCAGGTGGAGAGCCGGCCGGGTCAAACCCGTTTCCGGGTCTCCCTGCCCGCTCAGGCGCTGGAGATCGACACCGCCTTTCACCGCGGGCGGCAAGAGGCGGCGCGCTTGGGCTAGCGGGGGGCTAGCGAGCGGACCACTTGATCGCGTCGAGGATCGCGCGGGCCAGCAGCTGCGGCGGTCCGATCACCGCCGCGACGCCCGACGTGGCCACCGCCCGGGGCATCCCGTAGACCGTAGAGCTGAGCTCGTCCTGGGCCAGTACCGTCCCGCCGGCGCGCTTCACCTGCCCTGCCCCCTCCACGCCGTCGGAGCCGGCGCCACTCAAGATCACCGCCAC
>JBGTHI010000598.1:0-2023 GCA_041746295.1 Myxococcaceae bacterium | reverse complement strand
TGGTGTCAGCGCGGGTGCGCTCTTCCTCCTCCCGCCCCTGCGGCGGCATCTGGAGCTGGGCCGTCACGGGCCGGGGCCGTCGCTGGGAGCCCTCCGATCGCTGCTCTCCCGGAGCGCGGTGTGGCTCTCCTACGCGATGACTGCGGTGGTGATGATGTCCGGCTTCATGCTGATTCCCAACCTCTCTCCGTACCTGCAAGCGAACCTGGACTACCCGCGCGCGCGGCTGGGGCTCCTCTACATGTTCGGCGGGGCGGTCAGTTTCATGGCCAGCCGTCTGGTTGGACGCTGGGTGGATCGCTTTGGTCCGTTCCGGACCGGAACCGCGGGCGCCGTGCTGCTGATCGCCGTCGTCCTCTCGGGCTTCGCTCCGACTCGCCCTATCCTGGGACTGCCGGTGATGGCGATCTTCATCGCCTTCATGCTGGCCATGGCCGTCAGGAACGTCTCTTACATCACGCTCACCTCCCTGGTCCCGGCCCCCTCCGAGCGCGCGCGCTTCATGTCGATTCAATCGGCGGTGCAGAACGGCGCCAGCGCCAGCGGAGCGTTCCTGGGCTCGCGACTCTTGTGGGAGCTGCCGGACCACCGGTTGGAGGGGATGCCGCGGCTCGTGGCGACGATGGTGGCGCTGACCGCGCTGATCCCGCTCTTCATGTGCGCGGTGCAGAGTCGGGTCCGCCCGCGGGCTTCCCAGCCGCCGAGCGTAAGTCTTGACTCCGCGGTGCGGACTCCCGAGGCTTGAGCCCAGAAGCTCATGTTCAACATCGGCGTCGGCGAAATTGCCCTGATCCTGGTTGTGGCCTTGCTGGTCCTGGGGCCCCAGCGGCTCCCCGAGCTCGCGCGAGGGCTGGGGAAGCTCATGCGCGCCTTCCGGCGGCAGACCGACGAGGTCCGCTCGGTGATCGAGCGCGAGTTCTATCGGATGGACCAGGATGTGGCCGACTTCGATCTCACCAAGCCTTCCCTCAAAGCGCCCGAGCCGATCCCCGATCCTCCGGATTCCGGGCCGTACGCCCACGACGATCAAGGCCACCCGCTCCCGCGTCATGGATCTCAGGGAGAGCTGAACGAGGGGCGCGATACAGAAGGGACGCAGGTGCTGCGAGCCCCTAGTCCGGCCTCCGGACCGTCTCCCGAGCTCTCCCACGAAGAGACCCCCACCCACGTCGGCCCGCGTGGAACGGTCCCCGCAGGGGGTGCTTTCCCCCGTTCTCAGCCGTCCGAACAGCCCGCGCACCCCGATGAAGTGACGCAGCTCCACGAGCGCGCTCCGGTGGATGCGCCTGCCCTCCCAGATGAGGACCCGCTTGGACGAGACCGACACCGCTGAGACCCGGATGAGCCTGGCAGAGCACCTGACCGAGCTTCGCTCGCGGCTGTTCAAGGCGACTCTGGCGACGCTCCTCCTGGGCGGTGCTTCGCTCTATTTCGCGCGGCCGATCTTCGGGATCCTGATGCGGCCGGTGCTGGAGGCCTTGCCGGTGGGGCAGCGCGCGCTGATCTACACCTCCGGCATCGAGGAGATAAACGTCCTGATGAAGGTGGGCCTCTACTGCGGGGTCTTCCTCAGCATGCCGGTGCTCCTCTGGCAGCTCTGGGGCTTCATCGCGCCGGGGCTCTACCCGTCGGAGCGGCGGTACGCTTCGCCGTTCGTGGTCTTTGGTTCGCTGGCGTTCCTGGCCGGCGGACTGTTCTGCTACTTCGCGGTGCTGCCTTCGATGTTCAAGTTCCTCCTGCAGTCGCCGGAGGCGGCGGCGATGGTGGAGCAGATCAACACCGCTAAGCTGAAGGCAGAAGAGGCGGAGCGGCTCTTGCGCTTCGGCGAGTTCGAGCGCGCCGCCGACGTGGCCAAGAACGCTACTATCGCCCTGGCGGTGGGTGGGACAGCCCATGCGGAGGAGGACACCCGCGCGCCCGAGCCGGGGTTGGAGATTTCGGCGCGGTTCGAGAGACTGGGCCGGCTGATCGATGCGGTCCACTCGGCGGTAGGCCCCTCCGCGCGACCGGTGTTGCGCAAGGT
>JBGTHI010000597.1:0-3170 GCA_041746295.1 Myxococcaceae bacterium | reverse complement strand
AACACCCGTGGCGTGGCGCAGCGCTCGGGGCCGTGGGTGGAGCAGTCCTAGGGGCTGGGCCGTTTAGTCAGGCGCTCCGAAACCGACGTGGGATGGCGGGACGGAAGCCGCGACCCGATGACCCGAGCCTCTTTGGTGGGGACCGCAACCAAGGCGATCTCCTGTCGGGCTCCGGACCCAAGTCACTCAGTGAAAGCACGGTCGGACAGCGGCCACCGGGTTTTCCCCAGTCGGAGTTGGAGAAGCGGCTCGCCCGAGAGGAGGTGGCCCGCCGGCAGGGTGCGATCAGCGCGGAGGAGATGGCGGCCCGGCCCGAGCTCCAAGGGATCGAGCCCGCCACGCCAACCCAACACGTCCCAGGACAAACCGGCTTGTTCGGCGAGCAGGGGGCCGCCTACGCCCCGGCCCTCGCCTCCGCAGCAGGTGCGGGACTCGGAGCTGCTGTTGGGGCCACGCAGGGCAGCACACCCCAGGAACGCGCCGAGTATGCGCTCTCCTACGCGGTGGCGGGGGCGCTAGGCTCCAGTGTGCTCCTCAAAGCAGCTTCGCGGGGGCGAGTGGGCGTCCAGGGGCTTGGGTCCAAGCTCGACCCGGACGTGATGACCCTCCTGACCGAGCCCCGAGCCAAGGCAGGCCCGATCCTCACCGCGTTGCAGGCCGGTCGCGCCCTCAGCCGTCGTGCCTACCAGCAGCTTGTGGACGGCGTGTATGCCGCCCGGCGATTCGGGCGGATTGTGGGCAAAGACGAGGCGCTGTCAGAGGAAGCGAGCCGGGCGAGCGGCTGGCGGGGGTGGGGCGATGAGTTGATCGAGCTCCGGAAGGCGCAAGGCGCGAAGCCCCACCCTACGCTCCGGGATGCGATCGAGGCATCGGCTGGGCGGGAAGCAGACGTGACCGCGCTCCTCCGTGCCGAACGGGCCATCGAGTTGGAGGACGCGGGGAAAGGCTGGTATCTCACCGCCGACCGCGCCACCGCGGAACGGGTCGCCTACAAACTCAGCCAGGAGCCCCAGGTCCGGGGCGCGGCCGACAAGCTCCGCGCCTTCTATGACCACCTATTGCAGCTCCGCTGGAAGAATGGCCTCCTTGACGATGGCACCTACCAAGCCATCCGGCAGCGGGGCCAGAAATACACGCCATTCGTTCCCGAGGTGCAGGAGGTGGAACGGGTGTTCGGTGGGCACAAGGGCGGGAAGCTCTTTAACTCGGCCAAAGGGATTCGGAAGCTGAGCGAGGGGACCGGCGGGTATGCGAAGGTCGATCCGTTCGAGCAAGCCGCCGAGGATGCCTACTCGACCGCCCGCGACGTCAGCCGTCAGCGCGTTTTCCAGACGGTGGCGGAGATCGTCCGCACCAACCCGGTCGAGGCTCGCCCGTTCATTCGGGATCTCGGGCCCAGCCTCCCGGCTGGTCACAAGGGGCAGCACATCATCCCCGCCATTGTGGACGGTCGCCGCCACTACTACGAAGTGACCGATCCCGACCTGTACGAATCTCTCGCCGCTGTGGGGCCGCAGAGTCAGCGCATCTTCCAGAAGATCGCCGCTCCGTTCGCCCAGGCCCTCCGTACGGGCGTGACGATCCTCCCCGATTTCGGTCTCGCCAACGCGACCCGGGACGCCTTCTTTACCGCCCAGGCATTCAAGACGCCGGTCAAGAGTGCGGCCCTTGGGGCGGCAGCAGGGGCCACGGTCGGAGCCAGTGGCGACGACGAGAACCGGATGCGTGGAGCGCTCCGGGGAGCAGGCTTCGGGCTTGGGGCCGGGATCATGGCTCCGCACGCCGCCCGGATTACGCGAGGACTGGCGCACGTCGTCACCAACGATGAGACCTACCGGGCGTGGTTGCGCGAGGGTGCCTCGGGTACCGGGTTTTTCGCCCGCAACCAGGGTGACGTCACCCGGCTCGTCCGGCAGCTGCAAGGCCGCGAATCCGGCCTCCGGGTGCTCAACCCCCGGACGTGGTGGGAGGCGCTGCAGTCGTTCAATCGCGCCATCGAGGAAGCGCCCCGGGTGGCGAAGTTCAGTCAGGATCTCAAGGCCGGGAAGTCGCCTCGCGCGGCCTCGACCGCCAGCCGCGAGGTGAGCCTGGATTTCAGCCGCGGCGGCTCGCAGACCGTGAGCCTCCGCTCCTCGACCGCGTTCTGGAATCCGAAGATTCAGGGGCTCGACAAGCTCCGCTCGATCCTCAACCCCGTGAAAAACCCCAAGGCGTATCTGATCGGCGGAGCGGCGATGACCGCGCCGACAGTTGCCCTCTGGAGCGTCAACAAGGACGACCCGGACTATTGGGCCCGGCAAGTCTGGGAGCGCAACCTGTTCTGGCTGGTGCCGATCGGGAAGGACGCGACCGGACACACCGACTTCCTGCGGATCCCCAAACCGTTTGAGGTGGGCTACCTGTTCGCCAGTCTCCCCGAGCGGCTACTCGATTATGCCTGGACTCACGACCGCGAGCGGATGACGGAGGCCCTGAGCGATATGGGCCGTCAGGTGGGCGAGGGGCTGATCCCGTTTCCCACGATGGTGGAGCCGCTGGTGGAGGCGGTCACGGGGCCTCGCGGTTATGACACCTTCCGGGGGCGGCCCATTGTCACCGCCGATGTGGCTGATGAACCGACCCGAGAGCAGTACACCGACGCCACCGCCTCCCCTGCCATCGTGGCCGCGCGCAGCGTCGAGGCGGCTACTGCGGGCCTCGTCCAGCCGGCACCACAGAAGGTGGAGCACGTCCTCCGCGGATGGACAGGAACGGCAGGCGGGCACACACTCCGTGCCCTCGACCGCGCAGGTAAGGCGGCCGGGCTCGATACCCGACCGGAGGCCGTGGGCCCAAGCGCACCAAAGGCCGGGCAGCTCTTTAGCCGATTCTTCGCGAAGAATTCTGCCTACGGCACCGATGCCGCGGACACCATGTGGCGGCGCTGGGATGTGGCCGAGCGCCATGTGCGCCACCTGGCCGCCCTCAAGGCGGCAGGCAAAAAGGCGGAGTGGATCCAATACAAAGCCGAGCACCGAGAGGCGTTGGACTGGCATCGCTCGTTGAAGGACGAGGTCAACGCGATCCGCAAACTTGGGAAGCGCCGGCGGAAGGTGGAGCAAAGCCAGAACATGACCGGGGACGAGAAGCAGGAGAAGATCCGGCTCCTCGCGGAGCGTATGCGGGCCCTG
>JBGTHI010000596.1:0-6869 GCA_041746295.1 Myxococcaceae bacterium | reverse complement strand
TTCCTACGCGAGCTCGATCAGCGGGGCGTCGAGCTCTCTATCTCGCTCGTTACCGACCGGGAGATTCGCAAGGTCAACCGGGAGTGGAGAAGGAAGGATCGGCCCACTGATGTCCTGAGCTTCCCCGCCGGTGAGCTGCCGCCCCGCGCTCCGCTGCACAGGCCCCTGGGGGACGTGGTGATCTCCCTGGATACGGCAGTGCGAGTCTCCCGGGAGCGCGAGCTGCCGCTTGACTCCGAGCTCTCTCTCTACCTGGCGCACGGGCTCCTTCATCTGCTTGGGCACGACCACCATCGACCCGCACAGAAGCGGCGCATGGCTCAGTGGGAGATGAAGCTGCTGCGAGGGGAGGGAATGATTCTGCGCAGTGACGGGAGCCTGGGTTAGAAATCGACCCGAATGAGACCTCTTGTCACGGTGCTCGCGCTCGGCTTGGTCTTGATCTCGATTTCCGAGCCGGCGAGCGCGGAGCTCCTTCCGCCACCTCCCCCCTGGGCCACCGGGCAGAGCCGCGACGAAGATCTTTCCATCTCCCTGATTACTTTTGGACCAGGCACGGAGATCATCTCCTGGTTCGGCCACACCGCGTTGGTGGTGGAGGATCGGGCCCAGGGGCGTGCCCGGCTCTACAACTACGGCCTGTTCACCTTCGATGCGACGATGCTGGCCCGCTTCGCCTCAGGGAGGCTCGAGTTCTGGGTGGGAGAGGCGCCCGTCGGTCCGACGCTGGACCTCTACCGGGCAGAGAAGCGCGATGTCCGGGTGCAGATGCTCAGTCTGCTCCCGTCCGAGCGGGGCCATCTGGCCCGGCTGCTGGCGGAGAACGTGCTGCCGCAGAATCGCGAGTACCTCTACGACCACTACCGCGACAACTGTTCCACCCGCCCGCGGGACATCGTCGACAAGGCGATTGGCGGGCAGCTGCTCAAGGCCACCAGCGGTCGAGCTCCAATGACGCTGCGGCAGCAGACCCAGCGCTACACCCGGGTGAACCCCGTGATGAGCGTGCTGCTCGATTTCTGGATGAACGCCGACATCGATCGGCCGATGCCGGTGAGCGGCGCGGCCTTCTTGCCGGAGGAGCTGGAGCGGCAGCTGGCGAGCTTCCGCTACACCAATGCCGAAGGACAGGTGACGCCGCTGGTGGAGCAGACCTTCGTGGTGAGCAGATCCGAACGGCCGCGTGCGCCGGAAGATCCACCCCGCTACGAAGGCACGCTGCTCGCCTTGGGCCTTCTGCTAGGAGCCATCCCCTTGCTCGGCGTCGCGTTGGGGCGCAGCCGGTGGCCCCTGCTTGGCCGCCGTATGATGGGTCTGCATAGCGCGGCGATCGGGCTTGCTCTCGGGATTCCCGGCCTGATCGGCGTGTTGTTCTGGCTTTGCACCAATCACGTGATCACCTACTGCAACGAGAACCTCCTGATGGCCAACCCGCTCACGCTCCTGGCGGTGCCCTGGGGCTGGAAGTGGGCGCGCAGGGGAGCGGTCGAGATGAGGAGTCGGTTGTGCCGCCTATGGCCGCTTCTCGCAGGACTGGGCCTGTGCGCGCCAGCGCTCAAGCTGCTTCCACACCCTCAGCAGGACAACGGAAGGATCCTGGCAATCGCGCTTCCGGTGCTGGTGGGATCGGCCGCCGCCTGGTGGCTAAATCGCTCTCAAATCCCCGCCTCCTGAGAGCTGTTTTTGCTCGGTGCTGAGAATATCGGTCAGCTCGGCTCGAATCTGCGACGGCCGCGCACCTTCTCCGCAACATTTTTTTGCCTCCCCCGATGATTTGCCCAAACGGTCTTTCTTGGGGGCTCTTCATGGACGTGCGGTTTAGTCGGGCGAGTTTTACGGGTGGAATCCTGGGTGGTATTGCCGGCGGCGCGGCAGGCGCGGCGGCGGGTGTGAACAGTGCGAAGAGCAAGTCCGCGGACGGCACGCTCGAGGGCAATCCGGACTCGACCCGCACCGTGGTGCTCTACACCGCGGGTGGCGCTATTGGCGGAGCCTTGATCGGCTTCGGAGCCGGCGAGCTCGGCGACCGGCTCTTTACCAAGCAGGGCTTCTTCGCCCGTGGCAAGGCCGTGAAGGTTGAGATCGAGAAGTTCGGTGTCACTTCCAAGGAGGGCCAGAAGGCGATCAAGGAGAGCATCACGGGCCAATACGCGGAAGCGTTGAAGGCGCGCCGCAACGCCGATTCGGGCCGCTTCCTGCGCAAGCGCGGCGCCGGCTTCAAGAATCCCTTCAAGTGGAACCCCTCCGCTGCGGTCACGGCGGCTATCCCCGATGTGCTCCAGGCTCAGTTCGCCACCTTCACTTCCGCGATGCAGGCATTCCTCAGCAGCGACAGTGCGACACTCAAGCTGGTCGCCGCCGAGTTCAAGGCCGACCCCATCGTTGCCAAGCTGCTCAGGGAAAAGGGCGCGGAGCTGACCGACATCAAGGCGGTTATCGAGGCTCTGAATGGGGGCGTTGGCGAGCTGGCGGCGAGCAGCTCGGGTCGTGCCATGGAGCTGGCCACCTTGTTGCAAGAGAGTGGCGCAAAGGTTCTGGCCGGAGCAGAGGGACTGGGCCAGTCCGGCTTGGATGAGCTGGTCACGGGCGGCAAGCCTAAGAACCTCAAGGCACTGCTCGAGAAGCTTCGGGACTGGACGCCGCCTGCGCCACCTGCCGCGTAGTTGTTGTCGCTTCCAACCTTTGACCCGGCCGCTCGCGGCTGATAGCCCTCCGGCCCTCACCAATCTGAGGGCTTGAGGGCAATGGCAATCGACGTGCAAGAAAAGTTAAATGAGCTTCGGGAGCGGCTGACCGCGCTCCGGGGGCATCTTTGACGTCGAACGGAAGCGGTCTCGCATCGCGCTGATTGAGCGCGACTCGACGCAGCCCGGCTTCTGGGACGAGCACGCCAAGGCGCAGGGGCTTCTCAAGGAAAAGTCCTCGCTGGAGGCGACGGTTCAGGCCTACGACCGCGTCCTGCGCGGCATCGATGACGCCCAGACGCTCTGGGAGCTGGGCAAGGAAGCCGGCGATGAGAGCACCGCGCTGGAGGCCGAGGCCTCGCTGCCCGCGGTGGAGGAGAACCTCAAGGGGCTGGAGCTTGCCCGGATGCTCGCGGGCGAGAACGATCGCAACGCCTGCTACATCGAGATCAACGCCGGTGCCGGGGGTACCGAGTCGATGGATTGGGCGGCGATGCTCTTCCGGATGTACACCCGCTTCTGCGAGGCGCGGGACTGGAAGGTGGAGGTCAACGACTACGTTGCGGGCGAGGAGGCGGGCGCCAAGAACGTCTCGCTCCACATCGAGGGGGAGTTTGCCTACGGATATCTCAAAGCGGAGAACGGAGTGCACCGGCTGGTGCGGATCAGCCCCTTCGATGCCAACGCCCGGCGGCACACCTCCTTCGCCTCGGTGTTCGTCTACCCTCAGGTGAACGACGACATCGCAATCGACATTGCCGAGAAGGATGTCCGCACCGACGTCTATCGGTCGTCCGGAGCGGGCGGACAGAAGGTCAACAAGACCTCCTCGGCGGTCCGGCTGACCCACCTTCCGACTGGCATCACGGTCGCGGTGCAGAACGAGCGGTCGCAGCATGCCAACCGCGACGTCGCCTGGAAGATCCTCCGCTCCCGGCTGTACGAAGCGGAGATCAAGCGGCGGGACGCGGCCCGCGACGAGGTGGAGGCAGGGAAGAAGGACATCGCCTTTGGCTCACAGATTCGGAGCTACGTACTCGCACCCTATCGGATGGCCAAGGACCACCGGACCGGGGTGGAGAAGGGCAACGTCGACGCGGTGCTCGACGGGGACCTCGAAGAGTTCATCACCGCGCAATTGATGGGGGTGAAGAACCCGAATCGCGCGATGCCGGAGTAAGTGGTCCCAAACGGGCGATCGACCAGGCTGTGACCGCCCCATGACATAGGCGTGAGTAGTTTCGACTCCAATATGATCTACCTCTTCTTCGTTGCCCACTGGACGCTATGCGTCTTCTTCCAGAGCTTCTTCCAGCACCGCTACGCGGCCCACCGGATGTACACGATGGGTCCCAAGACCGAGCGGTTGATGCACCTGCTCACCTATCTGGTCCAGGGCTCCAGCTACCTGAGCCCGCGGGCCTACGCGATCCTGCATCGCGAACACCACGCCTTCAGCGACACCGAGCGCGATCCCCACTCCCCATTCAATTACCGCGGGCCGGTGCAGATGATGCTGGACACCAAGAAGCAGTACGACGACTACGCCTACGAGCGGAAGCAGCCCGAGGCACGGTTCCTGGGTGGCTATCCCGAGTGGAAGTTGCTGGATCGTACCCTCGGTCAGTCCTGGCTGATGCGGTTGGCCTGGATCGGCGCCTACACGGCGTTCTACGTGGTCTTTGCCACCAGCCCTTGGCAGTTCCTCCTGCTGCCGGTCCACTTCGTGATGGGTCCGACTCACGGGGCGATCGTCAACTGGTGCGGCCACAAGTACGGCTACCAGAACTTCAACAACGGCGATGCCTCCCGGAACACCGTGCCGGTGGAGTTGATCTGCATGGGCGAGCTGTTCCAGAACAACCACCACAAGTGGGGGATGAGCCCCAACTTCGCCGCGAGGAAGTGGGAGCTGGATCCAACCTGGCAAGTGATGAAGGTGCTGGCGGCCCTCAAGATCATCACCATCGCCACCCCGCAGCGGGCGATCTATCCGGAGCCCCGCACTGAAAGCGTCGCTCCCGCCGGCCTGGAAGCGGCCTAGCGCAGTGCGTTGCGTCTCTCGGTGAGCCGGCCGAGAGATCAGTTCCTTCGCTGGCATTGCGGGCAACTGTTGTGACCGCGCCCACATCCGACTACTTTTTCCTGCGGTCCGGGGAAAGAGGTGGCGATGGGGCTGGCAAGGCTAGCGCTAAATGGGTTCATCGGTCTCTCGCTCTCGGGCTGCATAGGTCTCGGCGGGGAGGGCGATCCAGAGCAGGGTGTTGATCCGCAGACCGTCGTCGACTCTCCCGCCGGAGCCACTCCGGCCGCCCCAATCCCCGGACCGCCGAATCCCCAGACCGGGGTACCCGGCAACCTGGCTGCTCCCTCGGAGCTGGTGGCGTTTACCGGAGGGAACAGCTTGGCCATCCGCTGGAGCTCCAGCGTTCCCAAGGATCGAATCGCGCGGTTCGAGCTCTTTCGAGACGGATCCCAAATCGCCTCGATCTCGCCCACCTTCCACGCCGATTTTCCGCAGAAAGACGGCTACGGCTTCATCGACCGCGAGGTGGCCCCCGGTCGAACCTACGCCTACCGAGTTCAAGTCTTGGACCTAGATGGAGTCACTTCTGCTCTGAGTGGCGCCGTGACGGCGAACCATCCGGTGCCGGGCGCCACCACGCCTCCGCCGACCATCACCGTTGACAGCTCTCGTGCTCCCGATCTGGCCCAGCAGATGGACGCCGTGGTCCTCCCCTTCCTGGCCATCTGGTACCCCAAGGTGGCGGACCGGATCGCGCGTCCCAACTTCAATGCTCCGGTGAGCTTCAGCATCGTTCTCGATCCGGAGTACACCGGACTCGCCCAGACCGAAAACGCGCAGCTGATTCGCGTCCAGCCCAACTACCTTCGCGCCAACCCCAACGACCTGGGGATGTGGATCCACGAGGCCACGCACGTCATCCAGGAGGCGTCGGAAGGCACCCGCATCCCGGGCTGGGCGATCGAGGGGATCGCGGACTGGACCCGCGAGTTCATTCTCCAGGATCGAGCGGCCTCGTTCCCCATCGACGGTGAGTTCTACGAGTCAGGTTATAGCACCGCCTCTTACTTCCTCAACTGGATCCAGAGCCACTACAGCCCGGACCTGATTCGCAAGCTGATGCTGGCCAATCACGTTGGAAACTACAGCCCGCTCCTCTTCCAGAGCGAAACCGGCAAGGGTGACTTTCCAGACAGTGCGCGAGGAAGCCGGCGGCCTGCTCCTCAGCCCAAAAGCGCGGCCGGAGAAGACTGCCGGCGATGAAGCCCACGTGCCCGCCCCGCTCGGTGAGGGTGAGCTGGGTCCAGGGGCTCATGGTTTCCGGCTTGGGTAGCGCCTCGGGCGGGACCATCGGGTCGTCCAACGCGGAGAGCAGCCAGGTCGGGCGCCGAATCAGGTGAAGCATTGGCCCGGACGAGCACCGCGCGTAGTACTCTGCGGCGTCCTTGAAGCCGTAGCTGGGGCCCGTGACTCGGTCGTCGAAGGCGCGAATGGTCCGGACGGCTTTCAGGCGCACCGGATCGAGGTCGCCAGGGTGGGCTTTGGCCTTGGCCGCTGCCTTCCGGAGCAGTGAGCGCAGAAAGGCCTTCTTGTAGAGCCAGGAGAGCCCGGTAGCGCGATCGAGGGTGTCGGCGCTGAGCGCTAAGTCGAAGGGCGTGCTGACCGCGACCGCCGCCGCGAGTGGGCAGTCGTCGCCCGTCTCCGCGAGCAGCTTGAGCAGCACGTTGCCGCCCAGGGAGAAGCCGATTCCCAGCAGCGGACCGGTGATTCCGGAGTCCCGGAGGCGGGTGAGCACCGCGAGCGGATCGGCGGTCTCGCCCGAGCTGTAGGACCGGAAGCGGCGGTTCGGCTCGCCGCTGCAGGAACGGAAATTGAAACCGATCGCGCCCCAGCCCCGTTTCTGTGCCTCGCGCAGGGTTGCCAGGACGTAGCCGGAACGGGAAGAGCCCTCCAGGCCATGGATCACCAAAAGATAGGCCGCCGACTTGGGTGCCTCCAGGTGATCCAGGTCCAGGAAGTCGCCGTCGGGCAGCTCCCAACGCTCCCGGCGGAGGGGAGGGGCGCGGCGGGGTCTCAGCAGGGCGCCGGCCAAGGTCTGGGAATGAGGCCCAAAAATGAGGGGCGCGGGCAAGAAAGGAGTGAGGAGGAGTGTGCGCAAC
>JBGTHI010000595.1:0-2180 GCA_041746295.1 Myxococcaceae bacterium | reverse complement strand
GACCCTCTGCGCGAAGGCCATTCCGTCAGGCTCGGGCGGCGCTTCGATGATGACCGGCCGGTTGGCGGCGTCGGAGAAGCTCCCCGCGAACTCGCGCCAGATGGTGCCGAAGAAGCCGTCGGCGGTGCGCTCCGCCAGCATCGCGGCGCCACCGGCGTCGCCCCCCGTGCGGATGGCCATCCGGACGCTGCCGTCATTGGCCAGCTCGGCCAACCGGGTGTTCGTCTCGCCCATGTGCGGCCCATCCGCATAGCGGACCACGTAGGTGGTTCCGAGCTCAGGGTCGGTCAGCCGGAACAGGTTCTGGGGTCTATTGCCCTTGGCGGCGAGGGCGATCTGCCCTCCCAGCGTTCCGCGGAAGTCGATCCCACGCCAGCGCAGACCGTCGGCCGTCCGGATCACCCGGACCGCATCGATCGCGTCGGCGGCGAGCGCGGGATTCTCCTCCAACCACCGGAAGCTGTCCCTCTTGAGTCCCTCCAGCGAGCCGTAGTGAGAGATGCAGGTCTCCGGTGACACGCCGTGTCCACTCGGATCCTCGCGCAGCATCATCTGCTGGGCGAGCGCGCGGAACCGCGAGGGGTCTTCGAGCGGCGCCAGGCCGACGCTGGACTTGCTGTGCGCAAAGCCCAGCGACAGGAGCTCCCTCACCGTCTGCTGCAGATCCTTCTTTGCCACGCCATAGACTTCGGTCAGTGAGCGACCGAAGTCACCGGCAGCGATCGACTCCACCTCTCGGGTGAGCTGGGGATCGTCGCTGAAGGCTTCCCGCCCCACCCGCCATGCGTGCTCGCGCTTTCCTTCCGCGGTGCAGTCGGCCATCCACATGTCGTGGAGCGCCGCGACCATCCGGCCGATCGACTCCATGAAGACGGTCCGCTCCGGACGATCTCGAGCCGGGATCAGGCCCGAGCTCAGCGTCGCCTCCAACGTCGGCGCCACCTGCTCCACCACGTTGCGCATGTGGTTGGGGCCGTGATCCACGTACCAGACCCCGTCGTCGCAGCCAGTTCCCCGGGTGGGATCCTCTTTCGCAATCTCTGAAGGGAGGGAAGCCTGCTGAACGTTCTCGTAGAACGCGGTGGCGTAGCTCCAGAGCCCCGGAGGAACGCCGGTGGGCGGCCTGGCGCTGGCCTTGAGCAGCTCTTCTTTTGAGATGCTGGGGGAGATGCCGCCATTGCCCGAGGACCAGAGCAGCTTCGACTGTGGATCCAAAAGGGCGGGCCCGAAGGTTCCCTCGCTGGTCGCGAGCTCAAGCAGCTCCATCTTGCGGAGTGAGGAGAGCGGAAAGTCATGCTCGCGCTCCATCAGCTCGAAGGCCAGAGCGGCCGCGCCCGCGATGTCTTGAGAGTCGCTTCGCTGGTCCTTCGGCCAGGTCCGCTCCAGCGCGGAGTGGAACAAAGGGAGCAGCGGGGCAGCGATCTCCCGCAGACCCTGCGAAGAAATGTGCCGGGCCGGACGCTTCAGCGCCTCCAGCCGCTCTCCCGGCCTCCCCGCCTCCCATCCCAGGTTGGCCATCGAGGACTGCTGAAGCGCCCGCAGGCCGCTGGGCGTCGCGTCCATCGGCTTCGAGGGGATCAGTCTTCCGAGCGGAGGGATGACCCCGGTGAAGCGGTCGGACGAGATCGCCTTCGGAGCCCACACACTCTCAGCGGACGGCTGGGCAGTGGTTGGCGACGAGGATTCGATCTCGACAGGAGGCGGGGCTGCGATCCGAGGGTGGCCGAGTTCCGGAGGCGAAACGCTCACGGGTAGACGCGATTAGCACAGCGCCCTGACATTGCGACAGCGATCCGGTCTTGCCTACCGTCCTCCGCTCGCGTGGAGGAGAATCGGCGCGCCATCAGGCACGCTAAGCAACCGGATCCACTCGAGCTCGAGCATCAAGGGCGGTTGGGCCGACCTTTGTGACTTTTGTGTTTCGAGGCCGCGCCACCACCTCCCCGCAGCTTGTCGCGTCCCTTCCCCTTAGCCCCGCCCTGCGCTCCCTTGGGAGCGCCTGCGGTGCGGGAGGCCCCGGCGCCCTTTCCGCGCTGCACCCGCAACCTGTCGAAGCCGGGATGGGGAGAGCCGCTGGGGGGACGCTCCTCGTGGCTTGGCTCCTGACGGCGGGACGGCTCGTGCGAACCCTTCCGGGGACGACGGGACGGGCCGGGCGCTTCCGGAGCCCTTGGGCGCCG
>JBGTHI010000594.1:0-5214 GCA_041746295.1 Myxococcaceae bacterium | reverse complement strand
GCGCCGCGGATGTCGGTCTCCAGCTGATCACCCACCATCACCGCGTCGCGCGTGCCGGCGCGGCGGCAGGCTTCCTCGAAAATCGGCGCGAACGGTTTGCCCAGACGGCAAAAGGTGAGCCCCTCTCGATCGGGGAACCGGAGCTTGAGCGCCGTCTCCACCAGGAGTCCCAGGCTCCCCGACGCGATCGCCACCTTTCCCGGACCGTGCGGATAGATCAGGTCCGGATTGGGCATCACCAATCGTGGGATTCGGCCGCCTCCGATCCGGCGAAAAAGCATCGAGATCACCTCGTTGAGCGCGGGAAGGAAGGGAAAGCCGTCGTCGTCGGCCACCAGCACCACATCCGCCTCCTCCGTGTAGGGGACGAGGGCTCCCCCTGCCTGTTCCACGTAGCGCGCCGAGTCGGCGCCTCCCAACACGATGCACCGCGCTCCCCGGAGCCCTTCGGCCTGGAAGAACGGAGCGATCAGGTCGCCCGAAGAGACGATCCGCTCGGTGGGGACCGGCAGCCCCCTCCCGGCGAAGCGGGCGGTCTGGGTCTCGGGCAGCCGCGAGGCATCGTTGGTGACGATGAAGTAGTTGAAGCTGCGGCGATTCAGCTCGGCGATCAGCTCACGCGCGCCCGGCAGCGGGCCGCTGTGATCGATCAGAACACCGTAGGCATCGAGGAAGAGGGCGGCGTGCGCTTCGAGCAGCGCCTCCATGTCAACTGTCTGAGGGGTAAGATCCATGTGGGGCCATGCTATGGCCCAACTACGCCGCTATAGAAGCGCCGGATTCGAGACCTTGAGGTACCCGCGCTGCGCCTGGAGGTCCGAGTCGAAGGTGGCCATCGCCTGGTACAGACTCTTGGCCGGCACCCAGACCGGGTCCACCTTGTAGGGGGCGGTGTCGTAGATCAGGAAGCGGTCCTCTTGGGAGTTGTAGGCCGCCACCGGAGAGAAGTGTCCGCCTCCGGGCTGCCCCAGCGCCTTGCGATCGAAGCTGACGATCAGGTGGCTGTCCGGTGACTCCAGCGCCGCGACGCAGTCAGCGCGAAAGCGGTCCAACCCCTCCGGATCTTCCGACAACGGCCGGGCGTGCGTGCGCGAGGTCTGGGCGCCCAGGCGCGTGGCGAGAAGGTCGAGATTCTCCAGCGAGAGCCCCAATCCTGGCGTCGCGAGCTGCTTCTGGATCGGCTCCGGCAGCAGCGCCTCCAGCTCGCCCTGGCGGAGCCGTAGGCCCGGCGCGGGAAGATCGAGCTCGTTGGCCACGCTGCTCAAGCTGGTGGGGGCGCAGGTGAACAGGTTGTCCTGGATCTGATGCTCAGCCATTAGACCGGGAAGGCTGTTCAGATGGCCCGGCTCGCAGCCCTGCAGCAGAGCGGTGCCTTCCGGCGAGTTGAGAGAGACGAGCGTCGTTCCCTCTCCACCGGCGGACGCAGGGGTCGGGCCTTCAGCGCGCGCCAGTAGGTACCCGCGCGTCTGCCGGGCATCTGGATCCACCGTGGCCATCATCTTCACCAACGCTTCGGTCTCGATCCAGACCGGCTGAGGCTTGGGCGGCGTGACGTTGTAGATCAGGAAGCGGTCGCTGCCCTGGTGATAAGCTGCCACCGGAGAGTGGTAGCCCCTGCCATCCAGCCCGCGAAAGTTGACCAGGAGGTGGCTTCTGGGATCTTGGATCGCCGCGAGCGCCCGGCTTCTGAACAGCTCGACCTCGGATCGGCCCGCGCTGGCGACATGGACCCCGTGGACATCCAGGCCGCAATCATCGAGCAGTGACTCCAGGCGATCCAGCGTGGTGCCGCGAGCACGGATCATCGGCTCGGCCTGTGCGAACGCCGCCAGCACCGAGTCGTGTGTGGAATAGGCGAAGCCCGGGTACTCGTCCAGTATAAGTCGGGTGCTGAGCCCCAGGGCATTCAGCACCATCGTCGCGCTGGCCACCCCTCCCTGGAAACCGGCGTCCGAGACTTCGAAGTGGCTCATCACGCGCGGCAGTGCGGTGAGATGCTCCGCAGCGCACTCTTTGAGCAGCTCGAGCCCGGCCTCCGACTTGAAAGGGATCGCTTGATCCTGGAAGTGGTCGGGAGCGCCCGGACGGCCTAGAGGCGGCGGGACCGGAATCGAGACGGCCGGGGCGGGAGCCCATGGCACCGGGGTTGAAATCACCCTCGCTCGTTCATCGATGGGCCGCACAGTACGGGTATTCTCGCTCCCAGTCGTCCCCTTGTTGCCTCCAAAATGCTAATGGTCGAATCGCGGGCGACCACGGGCAAGCTGCTGCTTATTCCGTGATCGCCTGGATTTCGAACAGCCGCCGGTAGATTCCGTCCGGGCGGCCCACCAGCTCGGCGTGAGAGCCCTCCTCCACGACAGCCCCGCGCTGGAAGACCAGAATCCGGTCCATCGTGCGCACCGTAGAGAGCCGGTGGGCGATGGCTATCGCGGTGCGCCCCTTCATCAAGCGCTCCATCGCCTCTTGGATCAACAGCTCCGACTCCGAGTCCAGGCTGGAGGTCGCTTCGTCTAGGATCAGCAGCTTGGCGTCGGCCAGAAACGCACGAGCCAGGGCAATCCGCTGCCGCTCGCCTCCCGAGAGCTTCACGCCGCGCTCTCCCACCAGCGTGGCGTAGCCGCGCGGAAGACGCATGATGAAGCCGTGGGCATTGGCCAGCTCCGAGGCGTGGACGATCTCTCGCTCGGTCGCGCCCGGCCTGCCATAGGCGATGTTCTCAGTGAGGGACCGGTGGAACAGAACCGGCTCCTGCTGCACGAGAGCGATCTGTGAGCGCAGGGACTGTTGGGTCGCCTTCGCAATGTTCTGCCCGTCGATCCGGATCTCGCCGGCCTGGAGATCGTAGAGCCGCTGCACCAGCTTGACGAAAGTGGTCTTACCCGATCCGGAATGGCCCACCAGCCCCACCCGCTCTCCGGGGGCGATTCGGATGGAGAAGCCCTGATAGAGCGCCGCCGCTTGAGCTCCGTAGCGGAAGTCGACGCGGTCGAAGACCACCTCGCCCTTACGGAGCGCGATCGGCTTCGCGCCAGGCCGGTCTGGCACACCGAGCGGCTGCGCGTGGAGATCGACCAGCTCCTCCATGTCGTTGACCGATCGCTGAAGATTGCGGATGTGCATGCCGACCTCACGCAGGTAGCCCTGGATGGTGAAGAAGGTGGTGAGGACGTAGGTCACCTCTCCCGGCGTGGCCCGGCCACTCCACCACAGCCCAATCGCCGCGGCGAGGATCGCCGCCCGCAAAGCCAGCAGCATGAAGTTCTGCACCGAGCCGTTCACCGTGCCGCGCCGCCAGGTACGGCCGGTGCGAGAACGCCACTTTCCGAGCACCGCCGACAGCCGCACCTCCTCGCGCGCCTCTGCGCCGAAGCTCTTCACCACCGGGTTGCAGCTCACCGCATCGGCCAGAGCTCCACCCACCCGCGTGTCCCAGCGGTTCGCCAACCGGGCGGCGGGCGCCACGTAGCGCAAGGAGAGGATGACCGTCCCCGCCACGTAGAGCGCCGAGCCCAGCAGGACCCCGATGCCCATCGACGGCCAATAGGCCGCCAGTACGGCGCTGGTCCCCAGGAGAACCGTGGCCGACGGCAGGAAGGCGATCAGCAGCGTGTCGTTCAACAGATCCAACGCATGCATCCCCCGGGTGATCTTCCGCACCGTGGAGCCTGCGAAGGCATTGGCATGCCAATCGGTGGAAAAGCGCTGCACGCGAAAGAACGCGCCCTCCGCGACCTCGATCATCATCCGCAGGGTCATCTTCACGATGTCCAGGAACGACAGATGGCGCAGCACCATCGCCGCCGCGCCCAGCGCCAGGATCGCCCCCAGGGCGTTCAGAGCGCCTTGAAGCGCGACCGATCGGTCGGCGCCGTCACGGGCCGAGGCGATCGCGTCGACCAGACGGCCGGCGAAGACCGGCATCGCCACGTCGGTGGCGGTCGCCACAATGGTCACCGCCGCGATCGAGGCGACGCGCAGCCTCTGCGGCCGCCAGTGCTGAAACGTGAATCGGAATACGGACCTGAACGGGGTCATGACTTGAGCTCCGGCCACTGCCGCCGGTCCTTCGAAGGGTTGGGGGGTGCAGTGCGGCGGAAGACGTCGAGGCTTAAAAACCCTGCGAGCGGTTCCGAGCGAAGGCCGAGACGGTGGCGCGGAGAGCGGGGACCGAAGCGGTGACGAGCTTGATGTCAGTCATACGGCCCTCCTTTGGATCGCGATCGCGCCAATGCGTGGAGGATCCATATAGCCGGCACCCTGCGTGTGATGCAACCTGCGTGGAATGCACAGCGGATCTGACCCAGA
Organism: Myxococcaceae bacterium; assembly: GCA_041746295.1. Lineage (GTDB taxonomy): Bacteria > Myxococcota > Myxococcia > Myxococcales > Myxococcaceae > JBGTHI01. The sequence continues at coordinate 906 of JBGTHI010000594.1, read as the reverse complement.
GCCGGGCCAGCTCGAGCGGCGGAGGTTTTGAGGGATTCCCGTCCGATTGGTTTCTCGAGTCTCAGGAAGAGGCTCTGACGGTCGCTCGGGGTGCCCCCTTCCGCTTGACTATCGACGGTGCTACCCATCCCCAACACACCAAACGGCGCCCAAGGAGAGCACGATGGCCGTCCAGTCCCAGGATTACTTTCCGGAGAGCGACACCTGGTACGCGCTGTGTGGCGCGCACATGGTCTCGGATCAACCGGGCCGCGAGGCGGCGCTGCTTGAGCTGGCACAGCTCTTGGAGCGGCGCTCTCGAGGCGAGAAGCTGCCGGCGCACGATGAGTTCCCGCGCGAGAGCGAGCTCGCCTCGGACGATTCGGTGGCGGCGCACTGGGACGGGTACAAGGCCGCAGTGAGCCGAAACGACTTCTCCGGCGCGCGGAAGATGCTTGAGGGCGTCCGCAAGAAGCTCGCCGCTTCCTGAAGCGGCGAGCTTCGAGAGGCCGGTAAGGGTTCAACCGAGATCGTTGATGCAGGCGAGCACCACCGTCACCTTTGCCGTCGTGTCGGCCTTGACCTTGTCGCAGGTCTCAGGGCAGAGGGTGAGCTTGTCCGAGCCGCTGTTTCTGTAAAACCGGTCGGCCACGCAGGAACCGGCGTTGGCCACAGGGAGGAAATATTGGATCGCTCCGCCGTTGCTCGGCGTGTACTCCACGTAGGCATCGGAGTACCTCATGTCTGCGGGAGCGGCAGGCGGCACGAACTCGCACGCCACCTGCGCGCCGGTGATGACGCTTTGGGCCGCGGCCTGGAAAACGGCGTTGTAGCTGCCCGTCTCGCAAACGGGGAATCGCAGGCCGCCTGTCCGGAGGCTCAGGTCCTCGTAGCGCGCGCCCGCTCTCGCCGCGCTCGAGCACTTGC
>JBGTHI010000593.1:0-2972 GCA_041746295.1 Myxococcaceae bacterium | reverse complement strand
CGCGGCCTCGTAGAGACGCCGGTCTTCATGGCGGTGGCCACCCACGCCAACATCCGGAACATGTCGGTGGAGGACGTCCTCGCCACCGAATCACCGGTGCTCCTGGGCAATACCTACCACTTGATGCTCCGGCCCGGCGTGGAGGTGTTCCAGAAGTTCGGCGGCATTCACTCCTTCATGCAGTGGGATGGGCCGGTCCTCACCGACTCGGGCGGCTTTCAGATCTTCTCGCTGCCCGACGAACGGGTCGTCTCGGAGCGCGGTGCTTTCTTCCGAAGCTACTTGGACAACAGCCGGCAGATGCTGACACCCGAGCGCAGTATCGAGGTTCAGCAGGCGATCAACTCGGAGATCATGATGGTCCTCGACGTCTGCATCGACTCGACCTCGCCGGAGGTGGAGACCCGGACCGCGATGGAACGGACCCATCGGTGGGCGCTGCGCAGCTTGAGAGCGAAGGAGGCGGCACAGACCGGTCAGGCGCTTTTCGCGATCGTCCAAGGTGGCACCCGATCTCATCTTCGCGACGAGAGCGCCGATTTCCTGGTGGAGCATCCATTTGAAGGCTTCGCCATCGGTGGCCTGGCGGTGGGAGAGACCAAGGAGGAGCGGGAGACGATGACCACCCGGGTGACCGCGCGCCTTCCCAGGGAGAGCCCCCGCTACTTGATGGGCGTGGGGACCCCGCTGGATCTGGTGGAGGCGGTCGCCCGCGGGGTGGACATGTTCGACTGCATCATTCCCACCAAGATGGCTCAGCAGGGATACGCCTATACCTTTCACGGGCTGGTCCGGGTGACCCGGCAGATCTACCGGCTCTCGCAGGAGCCACTGGATGCCGAGTGCGACTGCCCGGTCTGTGCCCGCTACGGCATTGGCTACCTGCACCATTTGATGAAGGGGAAACATACCCTGGGCTCCCGGCTGCTATCCATCCACAACCTGCGCCACTACCGGTCGCTCACCCGCCGGCTGCGCAACGCGGTGCTGGAGGGTTGCTTCGACGAGACTGCCCGGCAGCTGCGCGAGGCCTTGACACAGTGAGTGCGGCAAGCGGCGACCGCTTCGAGCGGATCACTCTGCGCAGTGGCGAACGGGCGATCCGCTCGCTGGTTCACGGCGAAAGGATGCACCCGACCGGACCGTGGACGGAGGCCAACCGGCTCTATGTGGGGCAGTCGAGGCTCGCGGAGAAGCTCCGTCAGCCTGGCCCCGCGCTCTGTCTTTACGATGTTGGTCTGGGCGCGGCTGCCAATGCGTCCGCGGCGGTGGCCTGCCTACGCGAAGTGGGAGCGGAGAGAGCGCGAGCGCTCGAGCTGGTCAGCTTCGAGCGCGACCTCGATCCGCTCCGCCTGGCGATGGAGGATCGGGCCGGTTTCGCCTACCTGGAACCTTTCCGGTCCGCGCTCGAGGGACTTCGGGAAGACGGCGCCTGGCAGGAAGAGGGGTTGCGGTGGATGCTGCTCGAAGGCGATTTTCCTAAGCGGCTTAGCGATGTGTCGGCCCCGGCGGAGCTGGTCTACTATGATCCGTTTTCCCCCAAGGCCAACCCGGAGCTCTGGACGCGGGCCGTCTTCCGGGCGCTGCGAGCTCATTGTTTGGAAGAGGGGCAAGGCTGCCAGATCTTCACCTACAGCGCCGCGACGCCTACCCGTGTCTCACTGTTTCTGGGCGGCTTCTTTGTCGGCGCTGGCGCATCCACCGGTTCGAAGGGGGAGACCACGGTGGCTTCGACACGCGCGGAATTTCTGAGGCAGCCGCTCGGAGGTGACTGGTTGGGCCGCTGGGAGCGGTCCAGCAGCCGCGCCCCCCATGGAGAGCGGCTCACCGAAGAGTTGGAGAGGGCGGTCCGAGACCATCCGCAGCTTGCTCAGACCCTCAGGTAGCGTGCAGCTGTACCCGGCGCCGGTCGGGGGAGATGCGGTGCTCGGCTTCTCCCGCTTCAAGCGGCTCGGGCCACGCGTCCCAGTCCCGCGGCCACGCTGGTAAAGGCATCGCCCGAGCAAGCGCCAAGCAGCCGGGCGTCGGGTGGTTCCCGGAAGAACGCAGCTCGCTTGCCCCGCGAGCCGCGCCGCATCACCTTACCTGCCAGACAGTCGAACGTTCGAAAGGAGAGATGAACGATGAGAAGAGATTCAGACGATGAGGTGACCCCTGAGCTGACAGGCAATGACGCGGGTATTGGCGAAGCCCAGTTCGGCAGTGCGGGAAACGGGGCGTCGCTCCACGGCGCTGACCTGATCGGTTACCCTGCTGAGGACGAGTCGGACGAACGGTACGAAGTAGACCCGAGCCACCCGCGCGACATCCGTCCAGACAAGGTGGGAGCGCTCCGGGGACATCGCGCCGAGATGGCCAACCTCGACGGTGACGAAATCTCGGCTCGACCGGAGCACTATGACGATCCCATTTCGCGAGACGAGCTCCCCTCGGACGATCCGGAGGCGGCCGAGGATGACCCACAGGCCCATCAGAGGGCACGTTACGCCAGCGACTACCCCTCCTCGGTTAGCTAGCGGTGTGGAAGCTTCTCCCCACCCGCTCTATGAGAGTCGGATGGGGCAGGAGGTGTTGTTCTATGACGGCGACTGCGGATTGTGCGATCGCGCCGTGCGGTTCGTTCTCGTGAGGGATCGATCCGGCCGCTTCCGATTTGCCCCGATCGGCGGTGAGAGGTACCGCGCGGAGATCCTGCCGCGGCTCGCGGGGGATCCTCCGGACGCACTGGCGGTGATCACTGACGAGGGGCGCCTGCTCTGGCGCTCGGATGCGGTGATCTACCTCTTGAGGGGAGTCGGCGGACCCTGGAGGGCGGTCGCGGGGGTGCTGCGCCTGATCCCGCGGATTGCACGAGATTGGACCTACCGGCAGGTGGCCCGGGCGCGGCGCGCGCTGTTCGCAGCGCCTACCTGTCCCGTGGCCACCCTTGAACATCGAAGTCGCTTCGACCGCTAGGGCCGCGACTTAGCGCA
>JBGTHI010000592.1:0-2733 GCA_041746295.1 Myxococcaceae bacterium | reverse complement strand
CCACCCCGGCGCGCTCCGACCCCGCTCCCACGAAGCACAGGGCGGGGAGCCCGCCGGCTCTCCGCTTCCGTTCGTCCAAAGCCTCCAAGATCCCTAACATCGCGCTCCACTGAAACTCGGCCCGCCGGAAAAGGGAAAGGGGAATTGACAGGGCCCGGAGCGCTGATTATTTCGCGCCCGCGATGACCATCGATTTCACCTGCAAAAAGTGTGAAGCCAGCTTCGAGCTCGACGCCCAGGACCTGATCGACGGCGAGGCAAAACTGGTCTGCTCCAACTGCAATACCAAGGCACCCTCGGCAATGGTGGAGGAGTTCGTCTCAGCCCTCTCCGAGATGAAGGCGCAGGTGGCGGCGCTCTCCAAGAAGTTCGCGGTCAATATGTCGGTGGAGAGCGAGGAGCTGGACGATGAGCTCGAATCGGAGGACGAGGACGAAGACGAGGAAGGCTCCGAGGATGACGACGAGCTCGATTTCGACGAGGACGAGGACGCCGAGGATGACGAGTTGGAGGACCGCTAGCCTCCGTCTCCGCGCCCAGCCAAACGGATTGCCTCTCAAATCCTAAGGCTCAAATCCCTTTGATCGCCTTAAAGTCGTAGATCTTCTCCACCGGGATCTGCCGGTAACGCTCAACCTTTAGCGCCATCCTCGCGCAGTCCCAAGTGAGAACTGCAGGCGGCCTATCCGGCTCCTGCTTCTTCCGCCGCTTGACCTCCTTGCGGATCAGCCCCCCCACCTCCTGGGGATGGAAGAGGAACGCGCCCGAGAAGAGCAGCATCTCCTTGAAGGGTAGGAGCCGCGCCTCGATCACGTCGCCCTTGGTTAAGCCGGCCATCTGGCGCCGCTCTGTGACCAGATGATCCTTGTTGGAGTAGAGCGCGCGAAGGATTAACGACCCCTTCCCAATCTTCCGGACCTCGAACAGCCCATGCACCGTGGAGGTAAAGCCGAAAACACAGGCGATCGCGGTTTCGTCTCCCAGGGCACGCTTCATCTGGACGAACTCCGCGGCCGGGGTCAACCCGGTCATCGGGCTCACCCGGTCGAAGAGATAGAACTCGAGAAACGACGCCATCCGCATCTCGAAGCTCTTGTCGTCGGCGAAGACCTCCCCGGTGTACTTGAAGTACTCCGCCTTCGCGGCCAGGAGATCCTCCTTGCGCCCATCGGTGCTGGCGAAGCTGATCAGCTGGTCGAGATAGGGCTGATAGGAGGACGGGGCGTCCATGGTCGGGCGACAGCTTAACCCGTCATCAGCCGAGCGAAACGTTTGAACAGATATCGGGCGTCGTGCGGCCCCGGCGACGATTCCGGGTGGTACTGCACACTGAAGGCCTTGGCATCCGGCACCTCCAACCCTTCGACCGTCTTGTCGTTGAGGTTCAGGTGGGTCACCCGCGCCTTTCCGGCGAGGCTGGCCACATCCACCGCGAAGCCATGGTTGTGGGAGGTGATCTCGATCTTGCCGGTGGTCAGATCCTGGACCGGCTGGTTCGCACCGCGGTGGCCGAACTTCATTCTGTAGGTCTTGCCACCCAGGCCGCGGGCCAGCATCTGGTGGCCCAGGCAGATCCCGAAGATGGGGACCTTGCCCAATAGTGTCGCCACCGTCCTGTCCACTCCAGCCACCGCCGAGGGGTCGCCGGGGCCGTTGGTGAGAAACACCCCATCGGGCTTCCGACCCAGGACCTCCTCCGCCGGATAGTGCGCAGGGACCACGGTGACCGAGCAGCCCACATCCACCAGGAACTGGAGCATCGAGCGCTTCAGGCCGAAGTCGTAGGCCACGACTCTCAAGCGTGCTCCCTGGGAGCTTGGGGGGTGGGCGACCCCCTCGTTCAGGACATCCGGTGTGCTCTGGTTCCACTCGTAGACCACCTTGGTGGAGAGCTCGGAGACCAGATCCCGCCCCTCGATGCCGGGCGCCTTGGCCGCCCACTCAGCGAGTGCCTTGGGCGAGTGCTTTCCACTGGAAACCACGCCCATCTGGGCCCCGTGGGTACGTAGGTGACGGACCAGCGCGCGGGTGTCGACCCCCGAGATGCCGGCCACCTTGTAGCGGCGGAGATAGGCATCCAGAGTCTCGCTGGCACGCCAGTTAGAAGAGGCTTCGGAGAACTCGCGGGTGACCATCCCCACCGCTTGGATCCGGTCCGACTCTTCGTCCTGGGCGTTGGCGCCCACGTTCCCCATCTCCGGATAGGCCATGGTGACAATCTGCCCGGCATAGGACGGGTCGGTCAGGATCTCCTGGTAGCCGTACATGGAGGTATTGAAGACCACCTCTCCGATCACATCTTGCGCGTCTTCGAACGAGCCGAAGGCACGGCCTTCGAATACCGTCCCATCCGCCAAGGCCAGCACCGCCCGCTTCATTGCTGTCCACCCTCCATTCGTCCCTCGCGGAACACCACCCGTCCTCCCACCAGTGTATGAGTCACCCGTCCTTGCATAGGCCGCCCCTCGAACGGCGTGTTCCGGCTCTTCGAGAAGAACGACTCCGCGCGTACCACCCACTCCGCTTCGGGATCCACCACCGCGACGTCGGCTGGCGCTCCGACCTCCAGGTGGCCTACCGGAAGGCCGAAAGCGGCGGCCGGCCCGCACGTAAGCAACTCCACCGCTCGCTCCAGCTTCAGCGTTCCATCCCGGACGCGATCCAGGGTGAGCGGCAGCGCCGTCTCCAGCCCCACCACGCCGTTGGCCGCGGCCTCGAATTCCACATCCTTGA
>JBGTHI010000591.1:0-2784 GCA_041746295.1 Myxococcaceae bacterium | reverse complement strand
GATCAAGCGCGGGCTCTCCACGTAGTCTCCCGCCCGGTGATCGAAAGGACTGCTTCAGTGGAAAACCACCCGAGCTCACGAGGCGCGCGTAGGCAAGAGAGCAGCCCAGGCCGTTATTGCGTGTCTTTTTCGTTTTCAGCGTTTGAGGAGGTAGCCCGATGACGAACGCCTTTTTTGAACGCCCAATTCTGAATTCCCCCTACGGGTGCCCGCGACGGCACTGGGAACTGGATGCCTCGGGCCAGCCGACGCAGCAAATCAAAGACAGCCGTCGCCGCGCGGAATTCATCACGCCGATCCCGAAACCGAAGAAGCGGAAAGCCTCCGCCGCGCAGCAGGAAATTGTCTTCGACGAAGGGAAGGGGCTTTCGACCGGGGAGCAGCAGTATGACCCTACCTCCATCATCAACGAAGTCCGCGGACACGTGGAGACGTGGCGCAACCTCCCCAGCCCGAATCAGTGGCAGGTAACACCAGAGACCCAGCGCCTTCTCCAGCACTGGAGGCATCACAAGTTCAGTGGGGTCCGTCCGTTTTTTTGTCAGGTCGAAGCGGTCGAGACTGCCATTTGGCTGACGGAGGTAGCGTCGCTCTCGGCCGCCGGAAAGAGCATCCTCGAGCACCTCGACCGCGCCACCAAAGACGCCAACCCCGAACTGAACCGCCTCGCCCTCAAGCTCGCCACCGGCGCGGGCAAGACCACGGTCATGGCCATGCTCATCGCGTGGCAGACGATCAACGCCGTCCGCCGTCCCGGTAGTAAGCATTTCACCCGTGGCTTTCTCGTCGTGTCCCCCGGCCTCACGATCAAGGATCGACTGCGCGTCCTCCAGCCCAACGACCCGGACAGCTACTACGCCAGCCGGGAACTCGTCCCGCACGACATGCTGGACGACATCAAAAGGGTGAAGATCGTCATCACCAACTACCACGCTTTCAAGCTGCGTGAGCGCATCGCCATCTCGAAAGGTGGCCGGCAGCTCCTCCAAGGCCGCACCAGCGACGAACCCAAGACCCTCGAAACCGAAGGGCAGATGATCCAGCGGGTCATGCCCGACCTCATGGGCATGAGGAACGTGCTCGTGATCAATGACGAGGCGCACCACTGCTACCGGGAGAAGCCATCCGACGACGCGGAGTTCACCGACGAGAAGGGCAACAAACTGACCGGCGATGAATTGAAGGACGCCAAGGCGCGCGCCAAAAGGGACAACGAAGCCGCGCGCCTTTGGATTTCCGGCCTTGAGTGCGTCAACCGCAAGCTGGGCGTCGCGCGCGTCATGGACCTCTCTGCCACGCCGTTCTTTCTCAGCGGTTCGGGGTATGTGGAAGGTACGCTCTTTCCGTGGACCATGAGTGACTTCTCCCTCATGGATGCCATCGAATGCGGCATCGTGAAACTGCCCCGCGTGCCGGTGGCGCAGAACCTCCCGAACCCCGACGAGATGCCCATGTTCCGAGACCTCTGGAAGCACATCCGCGCGAAGATGCCGAAGAAAGGGCGCGGCTCGGCGGAGGAACTCGACCCGCTTAAGCTCCCCACCTTGCTCAAGACCGCGCTCGAAGCCCTCTACGGCCACTACGACAAGACTTACAAACTTTGGGAGGAAGCGGGCATCCGGGTGCCGCCCTGCTTCATCGTCGTTTGCAATAACACGGCCACCTCAAAGCTGGTCTATGATTACATCTCCGGCTTCCACCAGAAGAACGAGGATGGTGTCACCACCTCACTGCAAAATGGCCGCTTGGCCCTGTTCCGCAACTTCGACGAGACCACAGGCAATCCACTGCCGCGTCCCAACACTCTCCTGATCGACAGCGAGCAACTCGAATCCGGCGAGGCTCTGGACGACAACTTTCGCGGCATGGCCGCCGACGAAATCGACCGCTTCCGCCGCGAGATCGTCGAGCGGACCGGCGATCAGCGGGCCGGTGAAAACCTCACCGATCAGGAACTTCTGCGCGAGGTGATGAACACCGTGGGCAAGGAGGGCAGCCTTGGCGGCTCCATCCGCTGCGTCGTTTCCGTCTCCATGCTCACTGAGGGTTGGGATGCGAACACCGTCACCCACGTCCTCGGCGTCCGCGCCTTCGGCACGCAACTCCTCTGCGAGCAGGTCATTGGCCGCGCCCTGCGACGCCAGTCCTACGACCTCAACGAAGAGAACCTTTTCAACGTCGAGTATGCCGATGTCCTCGGCATCCCCTTCGACTTCACCGCCAAGCCCGTCATCGCCCCGCCGCAACCGCCGCGTGAGACGGTGCAGGTCAAAGCAGTGCGACCCGAGCGCGATCACTTGGAAATCCGCTTCCCGCGCGTCGAAGGCTATCGCGTGGACCTGCCCGAGGAGCGCATCGAAGCGAAGTTCGACGATGACTCCATTCTCGTCCTGACGCCCGAGCTCGTCGGCCCTTCCATTACCGAGGTCTCCGGCATCATCGGCGAATCGGTGAACCTCAACCTCGAGCATCTGGGCGACATGCGCCCCTCCACCTTGCTCTTCAACGTCACCCATCGACTGCTTTACACCAAGTTCCGCGATCCAGGTGAGCCTCCACCGCTCCACTTGTTCGGCCAACTCAAGCGCGTCACGAAGCAATGGCTCGACACCTGCCTGAATTGCAAGGGCAGCACCTACCCGGCGCTGCTCATGTATCAGGAACTTGCCGACATCGCCTGCGAGCGCATCACCGCCGGGATTACCCGCCACTTCGAGGGTGCCCGTCCCATCAAGGCCATGCTCGATCCCTACAATCCCTCGGGTTCCACCAATCACCTCCGCT
>JBGTHI010000590.1:0-13344 GCA_041746295.1 Myxococcaceae bacterium | reverse complement strand
CTCTCCACCGTGGCCGACTTCACCGTCGCGGCCGGTCAGCGGTATCCGTTCGTGCTCACCTGGCATCCTTCGCACAAGCCGTCGCCTGAGGCGTTGGACGCCGCGGAGGCGTTGCAGAGCACCGAAGCCTGGTGGTTGGAGTGGAGCGGTCGGTGCGCCTACGACGGTCCTTGGCGTAAGGAGGTGGTCTCGTCGCTGGTGACGCTGAAGGGGCTGACCTATGCGCCGACCGGTGGCATCGTCGCCGCCGCGACCACGTCGCTCCCGGAGCGGATGGGCGGAGTCCGCAATTGGGACTACCGGTACTGCTGGGTGCGTGACGCAACCTTTACCCTGGATGCATTGATGCTGGCCGGATACCGCGAGGAGGCGGTGGCCTGGCGCGACTGGTTGCTGCGGTCGGTGGCCGGAGATCCTTCCAAGCTGCAGATCATGTACGGGGTACGCGGCGAGCGAAGGCTTCCCGAGGTCGAGCTGGCATGGCTGCCGGGCTTTGGAGGTTCTCGTCCGGTCCGGATTGGGAACGCCGCGGTGGGGCAGCTCCAGCTCGACGTTTATGGGGAGCTGATGGATGCCCTTCATCAAACCCGGCGCGAGGGGCTCACACCCAACGACGAAGCCTGGCGGATTCAGAGCGCCCTGTTGGACTATCTGGAGTCGAACTGGTTCAAGCCGGACGCGGGGTTGTGGGAGACGCGAGGTGTAAGCGAGCAGTTCACCCACTCCAAAATCATGACCTGGGTGGCCTTCGACCGCTGTGTGAAGGCGGTGGAGCACTTTGGTCTGGAGGGGCCGGTGGCGCGCTGGCGTGAGATCCGGCAGGCGATCCACGCCGACGTTTGCGCGAAGGGCTGGAACGCCCAGAAGAAGAGCTTCAGTCAGGTGTATGGGTCGGATCGGCTCGACGCGAGCCTCCTGTTGATTCCCGAGGTCGGTTTTCTGCCTCCGGAGGACCCTCGGGTGCGGGGCACCATCGCGGCGATCGAGCGGGAGCTGCTGCGCGACGGTTTCGTGCGTCGGTATCCGACGGAGGGGCAAGACGGGCTGCCGGCGGGGGAGGGGGCTTTCTTGGCCTGTACCTTCTGGCTCGCCGATTGTTACGCCGTCACCGGGCGCAAAGACGAGGCGCGAGCGCTGTTCGAGCGGCTGCTGAGCCTTCGAAACGACGTGGGGCTGTTGGCGGAGGAGTACGACCCGGTCGGTGGCCAGATGCTCGGCAACTTTCCCCAGGCCTTTTCCCACGTGGGGCTGGTCAATACCGCGTTCAACCTCACGCCCCATCAGCCCACGCCGGCGGTCGAGCGGTCTCTGGGGTGATTCCCAGGAAGAAGTTGCTCCATGAGTGGATCTCACAGCTGAGTGCCGACAAAACCGGCTGGCGCTTTAGCCTCGATCAAGGATGCCTTCCGCGGTTCGCTCGAGGCCTTTGCTCGCCTTGGGATAGCCCTGAGCGATCCTGCACCGCACGGTCTCTTGATCCGCTTGAAGGGGCTCAGTGTCCGGGGACGCTTGTCCGCATCGCATCGACCTGAAGGGCGACCGCTTCTTCTCCCTCGAGCTGGAACTTCGCTCGAATCTCGACCCCTTCGGGCAGCGCCGACGCCGCGACCTGCTTTCCGTCCAAGACAATCCGGGTACGCTCACGAAGGTCCAAGGTCGCATCCGCGAGCCCCGTTCGGCGAATCGTTAGCCCCTCTCCGGTCACCTTGCTTTTGAGCTGACCGCGCAGGACGAAGGCTCTGACGAGCTCCTCAGGCACAGCTTGATGATGGGTGGCTTTCGTCGCCTTGATCATCTGCGCGCTGGTGCTGGTCGTTTCCTGAGAAGTGGTGGCCCCGGTGCTCTGAGAGTACGCCAGGGGGGAGAACATCAGAATTGAAGTCATGGCGGCTCGCTTCATAAGGGTTCCCGCTTTTTGACTGCTCAAGGCGTGACTTGGGCTTCCGAGCAACGCAGTCGCCAATCTTCGGAAAGGGGAAGCAGGTGCTCGGGCACCTGTCGGAGCATTCGGACCTCCACCTGGCAATGCTCACTCAGCATCTGCTGAAGCTTTTGACGAAACTGCTCGAACCGATCGTGATTCCATTGAGACAGAGCCTGACTCATCGCCTCAGTCAGATCTCGCATCGCGTGCCGTGTCTGCCGGGACTCAGAGACGAGCGGGGAGAGTGATGCGCGGTCCTCGGAACGCTCCAGAACCAGGGGGAGGACTACCTTTTCATAAGTGAGCAGATGGTTTTCGAGATCGAAACGAAAACGACCGTATCGCTGCGCTGCTTGAGAAAAAGCTCTTCCCGCCTGGAGCTGGATCACATCCTCTAGAGCGCGGCGGAGGGCGTCGTGCTGCGCTCGGACAGAGTCGAGCGCGTCGCATTCGGTTCTGGCCGTCAACGATGTAAGGGTCATGAGATTCTCGCGATCGTATGAGCTTCGCTAGCTGAATAACATTTTGTGGTCAAAGTAAATGTGTAGGCAGAGAAGCCGGTGTCCAGCTGTCGCATGAGGGTGACTGAGCGAGCGCGGGGAGGTCGGAAGATGGGGCCGAACGTGCATAGGTTGACGCCATCAGCTGCTAAAAGAAGGGACGAGGCGCAGATCAACCTGCGATACAGCTCTCCCGGGAAGCTCCATCGAATCTCGACCCCACCTGTACGGAGAACGCATGACCAGGACCGGACCTTTTTTGTTCGCTGCAATGTTGGGAAGCTCCTGCGGCTCTCAGGCGGCGTCGCCCGCGGCGCCGTCTCCCCAAATCGTGGCGCAACAATCGAAGCCTGCGCTGACCTTGGGCCCTTCGCTGTTTCCCTCGCTCGCGCCCATGGTGGAGGGGGTGAAGGGGACTGTGGTCAATGTCGAGGTGACGGCGCGTGGCGCGCAGCCCGAGGGTAGCTCGAGCTTCCCCTCGGACCTGTTCGAACATTTTTTTGGCGGGGAGATGCTTCCCCACCTGCGGCCCTCGCCGCAGCAGCCGGTGCGTCGAGGCGCGGGCTCCGGGTTCATCATCAGTGCCGAGGGTGAGATTCTCACCAACAACCACGTGGTCGACGGCGCAACGTCGATTCGGGTACGCCTGGACGACGGGCGCTCCTTCGAAGCAGAGGTGCTCGGGCGCGATCCCTTGACCGATGTGGCGCTGATCAAACTCAAGGGAAAGGATGTGGCCAAGCTGCAGGTAGCGCGGCTGGGCGACTCCGGCGCGATGCGCGTTGGGGACTGGGTGCTGGCGATTGGGAATCCGTTCGGGCTGGCCTCGAGTGTAAGCGCGGGGATCATCTCCGGACAGGCGCGAGATATTCATCTGGGCCCCTATGATGACTTTCTCCAGACCGATGCGGCGATCAACCCGGGGAACTCGGGCGGTCCGCTGTTCAATCTCTCGGGGGAGGTGATCGGCATTAACACCGCGATCGTAGGCCAGGGAACCAGCATCGGCTTTTCGGTGCCCTCCAGGCTGGTGCAGTCGATTCTGCCTCAGCTTCGGCAGGGAGAGATTCACCGGGGATGGCTGGGCGTGGCGATTCAAGATCTCAGCCCGACGTTGGCCGAGGCGCTGAAGGTTCCGGCCGAAACGGGGAAGGAAGGGGTGGTGGTCGCCAGCATCACCGCGGGCACTCCTGCCGATGCGGCGGGGCTCAAGGCCGACGACGTGATTATCGCCCTCGATGGCACAAAGGTTCGTTCGTCGCGGGAGGTTCCACGGGCGATCGCCTTCCGAGCGCCTGGGACCACCGTGAAGCTAACGGTCGTACGCGCGGGGAAAGAGATGGTTCTTTCGGCGAAGCTCGGTGAGAGACCGGATCTGGAAGGCCAAGGAGGGAAGAAGCAGTCCGTCAAGGAGCGCGAGCTCTCCGCGCTGGGATTGAGCTTTGAAAGCGTCGATCCGCGCTCTTCGGCTCTGCGCGAATGGAAGAAGCCGCCCACCGGCGGCGCCTTACTGACCGGTGTGGCTCCAAGCTCAGTGGCCGAGGAGGCGGATCTTCAAGTCGGCATGGTGGTGGTTGAGGCGGCGCACAAGCCCGTCCGCGGAGGAGGCGACCTGGCCGCGGTCCTCAAGGGCGCGACCCCGGGCTCTACGGTGCTGCTCCGGGTGCTGACGCCGGGAGGCGCCTTCCTCCGTGCGGTCGCGATCCCCAAGCAGAGCGCCCAATGATCGGACGGAAGTGGGGAGTACTCGGGCTTCTTCTGAGCTCGGCGGGGGGTATCGGTTGCAGCGCCCACTCCAACGAGGCTCGACGAGAAGCTCGAGACGAGCGGCGTCCGCCTCCAGGGATTGCCGCTTGCCCCGTGAAGAACCTGCCCGCCGCGGTCGATGCTCTGGCGACCGAGGTTGATCGCGTGAAAGACGGCCCCCGCGGAAAGATGATTCCCGTTGTGTTGGAGAAGCTCGAAGGGGCGGTGGCCGCACTCCCGGGGCGGTTTGGGTGCCTCACCGGTCGGGCGGGGCAGATCCGCGCTCTGATCTGGGAGTTGGATCGAAGCGATGGGATGCGTCCCTCGCAAGCCTCGGTAGTGGCGCAGGCGCTCTCTGAAAGCTGGCTTGGGCTCGCGGAAGGCAGCCGCGCCCTGGGGAAAGAAAAGGAAGCGGACCCCGTGCTCAGCGCCGCCGCGGCGGCGATCGACGCGCTCCGACCAGAGGCTCCCCTGGGCGAACAGGGGGAGCGGGTTGGGCTCGCACTTCGCCACATTTTAGAGACCTTCCGGGTGTCGATTGGCGCGTCGCCGGGCTCCATAAGCTCCAGCCGCGAGACCGCTTCGGCTTCGTCCCGTCCCGAGAACTTCACCGAGCACGTCCGCGAATCCCGCGCCTTGGTCGGACGGCTGTCCCAGCGGTGGTGGATGGATGCACCCCGTGCCACCTCCCAGCTGCTCCGAGAAATCTCCCAGGCGATCGCCGCGCTCCCAGGGTCGAGCGGCGCAGCGGAGCAGGTGCGCCTCTGTGCCAAGCGGATCGAGCAGAGCGATGGGACCAGCTTCAACCACTCCGACTGGATCAAGGTTGGAATCGAGAGGGCGTTGGACGCGCTGGAATCCTCGAAGAATGTCTCGTCGGGAGATGCGCTGGACCCTTGGCTGCGCCAGGGTCGAAACGCGGTGCAGCGGATCGATACGGAGAACCTTCTGGGTTTGCAGCGGGCCGTGGTGCAGGACGCCTTCCGCACTTTGGTGGACAGCTATTGGGTCGCCGCCACGGAGCAGGTCAAGTCTCCGAATCCTTGAGGGTTCGGCCAATCAGGACATCGGTGGAGGAGTGGGCGAGGATCGAGCCCGCCACGACCAGCCCTACCAGATGCGCCGTCAGGTTGGCCACCGGCACGCCCGAGCGCATCACCCACAGTCCGTACAACACCGCCGCGAACCCCTTGGGGCCGAACCAGGCGGCGGCCCAGCGCTCCTTGGAAGGCATCGGCGTCCCCGCCAGGGCGGGAAGAAGCCCGAGCGGACGAACCAGTAAGAGTACCAGCAGCGCGAAGAGGTATCCGGGCCAGGAGATCTCCGCCAGGAACCGTGGGGAGAGCAGGGCGCCAAACATGAAGAGCGCGGCCAGCTTGAGCAGCTCGGAGAGGAGCTTGCCAAAGCTCGCGAAAGCTTTCTCTACCGCCGGGGCGGTGGTGGCGACCGTCACCCCGGCAGCAAACGCGGCCAAAAATGGGTTGGCGTGAAGCGTCTGGGCCAAGGCGTAGACGAAGAGGCCAATCGCAAAGCCCTCCAGGGGCTCCAGCTGGGGGGCCGCACCAAAGGGCTTGAGCCGCCGAGCGCGGAGGACTCCCCAACTCGCGACGGCTCCGATCAGCACTCCCAAAGCCCCTTCGCCCAGGAGCAGGAGGTTGAAGCTCTTCACTCCACCACAGAGACCCAAGAACAGGAGAACTGCCGGCAGCGCGAGCCCGTCGTTTAAGCCACTTTCGACGTTCAAGAGGTGACGGAGCCGGGCCGGAACACCTTCTCTGCCGACAATCGCCTCGGCGAAGACCGGATCGGTCGGGGTGAGGACCGCCGCGACGAGACAGGCCTCGGTCCAGTGCATTTTCAATAGCCATGCACCCAAGCCGGCAATCGCCAGGAATGTGATCGGCATCCCCACCAAAATGGCTCGCCCTGGGAGCTGCCACCCCGCGCGCAACGCCTTCAGCGACACCTTCATCCCGTCGGTGAAGAGGACGGTGAAGAGGGCCAGCTCGAGCAGCCGCTCGAAGACGGGGCTGGAGGCATCGAGATGGATCCAACCCAGAGCGCCGTCGCCAAATAAAAAGCCGGCGGCCAGGAACAGGACAGAGGTCGAGAGCACGCTCCGATGGGCGAAATCGGAGAGCATCACCGCCAGGAGGAGGGTGGTTGCGACGAGGAGCGTGCCCAAGATGGCCCTGAGAGACTAACCCACGCTGGCGGCGCGGGTTTTCTCGGCGAGCGCTCGCAGCTCGCTGGCGCTGGGTTTTTCGCCGCCGTCGACCCGCTTTTGGAGCTTCTCCGCTTCGCCGGCTATCGGATCCAGAGCGGCCTTGGCTTTCGAGCCGCTGACCGAGGCGCTGCTGACCTCTCTCAGCCGGTTGGCAGCCGAGTCCAACAGCGATCGCACTTCGCTCCAGTTCTTGGCCTCGACGGCAGCCGCTGCAGTGCGGAGGTCGAAACGGGCGGCGACCAGCGGCGCGCCCACCGAGGCCGAGGTCATTGCGATGGAGACATCCTTGAGCATGCGCTGCGCCTGCTCGCGCTGATTGCCATCGAGCAGCTCCTTGGAGGCGAGGACCCGGGCATAGGCGTCTTCGACCGGAAGAAAAGCCATGTCCGCCACCAGTTGCTCGCGGGCCAGACGAAGCTGGTCCTGCGCGCCCATTTTGTCTCCCGCCTTAGCCTTTGAGTCGGCGTCCTTGATGCCGGCGACCAGCTTCGGGTCGAGGTAGATCTGCCGAGTGCTTACGTCACTCATCAGCGGCGCCAAGTCGAGACCGTTTTCCGTGCCCTGCGCTGCCTTGTCCAGAGCCTTCAGGGTGGGGCTGGCCGGGTTGGCGATGTAGAGCCGCTCCAACTCGGTGCGAGAGGCGGTCAAGGCCTCTTTCGCCTTGGTATCGTCACCTTTCTGTAACGCTTGCTGCGCGCTCTCGATGTGGCTGAGGGCTGCCTGTGACCAGGTCTTCATTTCGTTGAGCTTCTGGCTCGTCAACGCGTGTGAGTCTTTGGCCTCGGCCTTGTGGGGAGCACCCCCGTCGGATGCTTCCTTGGCAAACGAACAGCCCGAAATCAGAGCTGCGAGAGCGACGGTCTTGATCTGCCTCTGCATGGTAGTTCTCCAAATAGTTTGACTACAAAATGTAGGCTTAGCGCCGACGCGAAAAAGGGCAAGTGGGAAAAGTCGACTTCTTGCGCGAGCGGATCCGGACTGATTAGGGAGAACCATGACCCTCTCCGAATTCATCGCCGACCCGCAGCTTCCTCAGAGTCGTTGGGCGCGCTGGGGGCTGGTCTTGGTTCTGACCGCTGTCGGTACGTTGCTTCTGCGCCTGATTCGCTCAGTCGCAGAGCGCAGGCTCGCTCGCTTTGCCGCCACCACCGCCAATCAGCTCGACGATCTGCTGGTTGGGTTGGTGGGGCGGACCCAAGGGCTCTTTCTATTGGCGCTTTCGTTATGGGGCGCGCTGGCGACGGTGGAGCTGCGGCCGAGGGTCGAGCGGATGCTGCACGTGGGAATCGTCCTGGCGGTACTGGTCCAGGTCGGCTCCTGGGGAGCGGCCGCGCTGCGCGGCTTCATCGACCTTCGACTGAGGCGCTCTTCGGACGATCCGGCGAGCCGCACCGGAGCGGGCGTGCTGGTAGTCGCTGGCCAGGCATTGGTCTGGGCCGCGGTCTTCCTCTTCGCGCTGGACAACCTGGGCGTGGACATCACCGCGCTGATCGCGGGCTTAGGCGTAGGCGGTGTGGCGGTAGCACTCGCCACCCAGAACATCCTGGGTGACCTGTTCGCCTCGGTCTCGATCCTGATGGACAAGCCGTTCGCCGTGGGAGACTTCGTGGTGGTGGGTGACTTCATGGGCTCGGTGGAGCACATCGGGATCAAGACCACCCGGCTTCGAAGCCTGGGGGGAGAGCAGCTGATTTTCTCCAACGGCGATCTGCTGCAGAGCAGGATTCGAAACTACAAGCGGATGCAGGAGCGGCGGGTGGTCTTTTCTCTCGGGGTAATCTACGAGACCTCGCCAGAGCTGCTGGAAGAGATTCCGCGGCTGATTCGCGAACAGATCCAAGCGCTGCCCGACACCCGCTTCGATCGCTGCCACTTTTCAAAGTACGCCGACTTCGCACTCAATTTCGAGACCGTCTTCTACGTGCTCTCGTCCGACTACAACCGGTACATGGATCTCCAGCAGCAGCTCAACCTGGGAATCCTGCGCGCGTTCAAGGCGCGCGGCATCGAGTTTGCCTATCCCACCCAGACGCTGCTGCTGCAGCGCCCGGTAACGGCGACCGCCCCGAAGAAGGTCTAACTGACCAGGCGCAGATGTCTCCGCGCCCCCGCGAACAGGCTCCGCGTGACCGTCGCGGGGCAGCTCGTTCCAAGGGCGCCAATCGACGTGTTCGCCAGATGGAGGGAGACCTTGAGAGGCGAGAGGCTGGCCTCCGGAAAGGTCGCGGTCATTCGAGAGAACTCGTTCAGAGCCGCCTGATGGTCGAGCGAGTAGCCTTTGATTAGTTGTGCGCACTGGATCGCCGCGAGCTCCGCGAAGGCCAGAGGCTGGGGAATTCCCAGCGCCCGGAGCACCTCTCCCACCGATCGGCCCATCTGGGGCAGAAACGGCGCCGATGGGGCCGCGGTGAAGAGAACAGGGAGAAGTGAGACTTCGTTGGCGGCAAGAACCAACGCGATGTCATCGGCTCTCAGCAAAGTCGCACTCCAGTTACCGAGCCGGGTCGGGAGGCTGAAGGCCTCCTTGGGTGGCGGCGGCCGGACGTGCTTAAGGAGCTTGGGGGTGCAGTGGAGCTCGACCATGGCTATTTCCCTCCGATGAAACGAAACCGGTTGAGCCTTTGCGCGGGAGACCTCGGTCCCAGTGCGTTCAAGCGCTCCACGAAGCGTTCATAGAGAGCGTACATCACCGGCAAGACCAAGAGGGTCAACACGCAGGCGGAGAGCGTTCCAGCGACGATCACCACCGCCAATGGCCTCTGAGTTTCCGATCCGATTCCGTGGCTCATCGCCGCGGGGATGAGGCCCAATGCGGCCAGGCAGGCGGTAATCAGCACCGGCCGTAGCCGCTCGCGGCACCCGTTGACGATTGCGTCGTGCAGGGGTTCCCCGGCATTGCGCCGATCCGCGACCGCCGACATCACCAGCACGCCGTTGAGCGCGGCCTGGCCAATCAACGCGATGAAGCCGACCGCCGCGGCCACCGACAGCGGCATGCCCGCAATCAACAGCCCAAAGACTCCACCCACCAGGGCGAAGGGGACGTTGAGCAGAGTCAGCACCGCCCTGCTGAAGGAGCGGAAGGCGTTGAAGAGCAGAATCAAGGTGAGCACCAGCGCTACTGGCACCACCGCAACGAGACGGCCCATCGCCCGCTCCTTGTTCTCGAATTCGCCCCCCCATTCCACGGAGACCTCCGAAGGGACCTGCGCGTCTTTGGCGAGCGCGACCTTGGCCTCTTCCACAAAGCCGCCGAGATCCCGGCCGCGGACGTTCATTCGAACACCGATGTAGCGGCGGCCATTCTCGCGGTTGATCGACGCGCGCCCCAACCCGGTGCCGACCTCCGCCAGCGCCTCCAAGGGAACCAGTGCGCCGCCCTCCACCGGAATCCTCAATTTACGTATCTTCTCCACGTCGTCCCGGGCGTCGGCGGGAAGCCTCAGCGTGACGTCGAACCGGCGTTCTCCCTCCCACAACTCGGCCACCGGTCGCCCGCCGATCGCCGATTCGAAGGCGTGCTGAAACTCGCCGACCTCCATCCCGTAACGGGCCAGCTGCTGCCGGTCGGGACGGACCTGGACTTGAGGGACCTGGCCGCTCTTCACAATCCCTAAGTCCGCCACCCCCTCGACTCGGGACAACGCCGACTTCACCCGCTCCGCGGTCTCCTGGAGCAAGGTCAGGTCGTCGGCGTAGAGCTTGACCGCGACCTGTCCCGATTGTCCGGAGATGCTCTCGTTCACGTTGTCGCGAATCGGTTGAGAGAAGTTTACCTCCAGCCCGGGGAGCTCCTCGACCGAGGTCTGCATGTGTTCGATGATCGAAGACAGAGTCGGCCGGTCCTTAGGCCACTCGCCGGGAGGCTTGAGCTTGACGAAGTACTCGAGGTTGTTGGCCAGCTTGGCGTCGGTGCCGTCCTCGGGGCGGCCCAACTGACTGATCACCGCCTCCACCGTCGGCTCACGGGCGATCAACTGGTAGAGCTTGGGCGTCAGCTTGCGTGCCTCGGTCAGCGACACGTTCGAGGGCAGGGTGAAGGTCACGTAGAGGCTGCCCTCGTTGAGCTCCGGCAGGAATTCACTCCCCAGTTTTGGGACCGCCGCGCCGGCCGCAACCAGGAGCGCCGCGGCCAGCGCGAGGATGAGCCACGGGCGGCGAAGGGCAAAGCGGAGCGACGGTGCGTAGGCCCGATCGGACCAACGCAGCAGAGGAGACTCGCGATGCTTGAGCGGCCCTCGATAGACCAGCGAGGCCAGCACCGGAACCAGCGTCACCGAGAAGAGCAACGCGCCGAAGAGGGCGCTGGCAACGGTGTTGGCCATCGGGGAGAAGATCCGCCCCTCCACCCGTTCCAGCATGAAAATGGGCAGATAGGCCACGATGATAATCAGCAGCGCGAAGACGGTGGGCCGAACCACCGCGACCGCCGCCCGGAGGATTCGCTCGCGGTTGTCCACGCCCTGGTCCTCGGATGGGGGATGGCTCAAGCGCAGCAGGATGCTCTCGATAATCACCACCCCGCCGTCGACGATCACCCCGAAGTCGACCGCGCCCATCGAGAGCAGGTTGGCCGACATTCCGCGGAGCTTGAGATAGATAAACGAGGTGAGCAGCGAGAGCGGAATCAATACCGAGACCACCAGCGCCGCGCGCAGGTCGAGCAGGAAGACGAACAGCACCAGCACCACTAAAACGGCCCCCTCCACCAGATTGCGCCCCACCGTCTTGAGCGTGGTGTTGACCAGCTCGGTCCGGTCGTAGAAGGCGTCGATTCGAACCCCCTCGGCGTGGAGCCGTGCATCGACAGACGTGACGGCGCGGCGGAGCCGTTCCAGTACTTCCGATGGATTCTCTCCGCGGCGCATCAGGACGATGCCCTGAACACTCTCGCTCTCGGTGTCGCGCGCGACGACCCCTTGCCGGTGCGCCCATCCTTCGGTGACGGTGGCCACGTCCTTGATGAAGATGGGGGTCCCCTGGTGGGTGGTCACGTGGGTGTTTCGAATGTCTTCGGAACTTTGAAACAGCCCTTGTGAGCGAACGACGAACTGCTCGGAGCCGCGCTCCAGCACTCCTCCCGAGGCGTTGCTGCTAGAGCCTCGAATTGCCTTCTCCACCTCCTGCAGCGTCAGGCTGAAGGCGGCCATTCGCGTCGGGTCCGGCTCGACATGGATCTCTCTCAACAGTCCGCCGTAACTGACCACGTCGGCCACACCGTCCACGCGGAGCAGGGCAGGGCGGACCACCCAGTCTTGCAAGGTGCGCAAAGACATCGGATTGCCCCCGGCGCCCGAGAGCGAGTAGCGATAAACCTCGCCAATAGGCGTCGCCAAGGGGCCCAGCTCGGGGCTCACTCCTTCGGGCAGCTCGGCGCCGCGCAGCCGTTCCAGCACCTGCGCTCGGGCGGCGAGCGCGTCGACGCCGTCGTTGAAGGTGAGGGTGACAAAAGAGAGTCCGAACAGCGACAGACTCCTCAATCGGGACAGCCCCGGCGTTCCGTTGAGTGCCCGCTCGAGTGGCAGTCCGAGCTGCCGCTCGACATCCTCCGCGGACTGGCCAGCGTAGAGCGTAATCACGTTGACCTGGGTGTCGGTGGGGTCGGGAAAAGCTTCCACGGTGAGGCCGCGAAAGCTGACCCACCCCCAGACGGCGAGCACCAGGGAGATGAAAAGGACCGCCGCGCGGTTGGCCAGCGAGAAGCGGATTAGTGCGTTGAACATGGAGGGCCCTAGCGCGCCAGCTCGACCGCGTTTTGGAGCAACAGTGCGCCTTGAGAGACGTATCGCATGCCCGGTTCCAATCCGGCTCGCAGCTCGGTCCAGCCGTCGCGCTGGCGTCCGGGCACCACCGACTGCCGCTCCAGCCTTCCAGCCTCCTTGGCGACGAAGACCACCGACTTGTCCCCCGAGGTGACGACCGCCTCCGAAGGCACCCGTACCCGCGTGGTGGTCGACCGACTGGGGAGGAGCACCTCGACGAAACCGTTGGGACGTAGGAGCCGCCCCTGATTGACCACCCGGACACGAACCTCGACCGCCCGCCTCACCGGGTCGACCAGCTCGGAAACCCTCTCCAGAACGCCGGGCAGGGTCTGTCCCGACCGAACTCGCACCTGGACCGCCATTCCTTCCTGAAGCTCGGCGGCGTCCTCCTCACGCACGTCGGCCAGAACCCGAACCTCCTTGAGGTCGGAGATGCGCAGGAGGGGGGTGTCCCGATCCGGAGTGACCTCTTCACCCACCGAGACATTGTGCGAAACGATGGTCCCAGCGCGCGGCGCGCTCACCCAGAACAGGTTGTCGCCCTGCGCGGTCACTCGAAGGCTGGCCTGCTTGGATCGGGCCGCACGTTGCGAGAGCTCCTGGCTGCGCAGCTCCGCCTCGGCGGCGAGCAGCTCTTTCTGTGGGACCGCGCGAAGCTCTACCAGCCCGCGCAGCCGCTCCACCAACCGCTGCTGCGTTCGGAGCGCTTCTTCCGCTTGCCGGACCTCGCGCTCCAGCTCGGCATAGGCTCCGGAGCGTATAGAGAAAAGGCGATTGCCCCCGGTGACCCGATCTCCGAGCCGTACGACCACCTCTTCGACCCGTCCGGAGAGCGGTGACCCCACCGCGGAGGTCGCACGCTCGTTGAGATCCACTCGGCCAGGGGCGGGCAGTGGAGCCAGCGGTGGCCCCTCTTCCGCCACCGCCAGCTTGACGTATCGCCACTGTGGGGCGTCGCCGTCCATCGTCACGCTGGTGGCATCCGCTCTCACCGGAGACGGCGCGTGGGAGGAAGCCGGTTCGCGGTGCGTGAGCCAGAGAGCGCTCGAGATGCAAACCCCGGCTACCAACCCTAGGAGGACGAAGACCCGGACTCGGTGGGAGGGCGCGGCGAGCGCCTGGGTGAGCTCTTCGGTCATGAATCACTCCGAGACAGGTAAGGTTGAAGGCGAGCGGGCGCGG
>JBGTHI010000589.1:0-1509 GCA_041746295.1 Myxococcaceae bacterium | reverse complement strand
GCTCGAACTGCCTCCAGGGACAGGTTCAGCCTGCGTTCCGGCTTGAAGAACGGATCTAACCGCTCACCATTCTGACGAGCAGGACGGACGCTTCCTCAAAGCCGTACCGCTCGTAGAACCGTCTGCTGCGCGTCGAAAGCGGTGCGACGCCCAGACACACTTCGTCAACGCCCATCTCGGCGCACCACTCAATCGCGTCGTCGAGAAGGGCGCGACCGAGGCCCTGACCCCGGTATGCCTCATCAATGATCAAGTCGTGAATGTGCGCCGGGCACGGGTGCTCGTCGCCCATGAGCGACGTGCGGCACGCGCCGATCACGTCGTGTTGCTCATTGACTACGACGGTGACGTGGTGATGGGACGGATTCCGAAGTGCCTGCGCGATCGAGGCTGTCGGATCGGCTGACCACCGCAGGGGGCGACGCTGGCCGAGCGCGATGTCGTGGTCGGCGAGCTGGAGCGAGAGCTGGACCAGGCGCTCGAGGTCCGACTCGTCCGCAGGTCGTACCGTCGGCATGAGCCATAGGTCTAGCCGGGTTCGACAACCCGCACATCCCCGGCACGAGCCTTCCTAGAGGTGAACCGCCGTGACCGTCCCCGATCGCCGGCTACGCGCTGGTTGCCCGGCGGCTGAACGCGAGGCGTGCTCGTTCGGCGACCGCTTCGATCTCATGTGCTTCAGGAAGTGCGCCTCGAGCGAACATCGCCATCTGTAGCCCGGGGCCATGTGCTTGGTGCTTTGCCATCTGTTCCGCCGTGACGGGTTGCACGACGTAGTGAATGTGCACCGCTACTCCGCCGGCATGCGACCAGAGGCAATTGTAGACCTGCTCAGCAGGCACGAGCTGCGACGCGATGAGCGACGCCGAGCGCAGTAGCGGACCGAGCTCAGCCGCTTCGCCATCGGTGAGGCTCGCGACACTCGTGACGTGGCGATGCGGTTTCACGATGAGAGTCCCGAGGCCAAGCGGCCCGACGCAATGCTCGACCAACCAACCGAGCGTCTCGTGGATGCGACCGCCGGGAAGCGGAACTCTCCCATCGGCAAGATCGCACGCCATGCAACTCTCCATGACGACAAAGTCTCACATCATCCGGGCTTCGTGTCCCCGAACGCCGGCAGCGAGGCGCTCGTGTCAGTGGAGTAAGCAGTGAACGGCCCGGAGGAGCAGGCCGTCGCCATCACGTGCGGACACCAACCGAGGTTGTGAGGTCGTTCGGGCGCAACGCCGCACGCCTCACTCGCCCGCCACGAACAAGCAGAGCGGATGGCCGGCGGGATCGAGCATCACGCGGAGCCGGCTCCCGTCTCGATCAGGAGACTGCCAGGGAGCGACGCTCGCGCCACACGCGACAGCGTGCGCTACCGAAGCCTCCAAGTCGTCGACGAGGATCTCGAAATGCAGCATCTTGGCCTGCTCGCCCGGCTGCTCCGGCCACGACGGCGGGCGGTACCACGCTTCGGCTTGGAAGTTCAGCCCCACGCCGCCGCTGGGGTCCCGAGCCTGC
>JBGTHI010000588.1:0-2473 GCA_041746295.1 Myxococcaceae bacterium | reverse complement strand
TCTCGGTGGCGGCGGGCGCCCGGACCCAGGCGATCGAACCGATAGGGGACTACGACTTCTTCACGCTCGAGGGGACATTGGACGGTGTCTTCGAGGCGCGGGTGCTGAAGGGCGAAGGGACGCTCCTGCCGCGAGTGGATCTCTTCGATCAGAGCGGCGCGCTGTTGGACGGGGCGGATGGGACGGTGGAGGCCAAGCTCACCTTCAAGACCCGCAATGTCGCACCCTACTTCCTTCGGATCACCCACTCTCCGACGGACCCGTCGGTGGGCTACGGCGCCTACACTCTGAGCCTGGGTAGCTCCGGCGTGGATGACCACGGCGACAGCTCCGGTGCGGCCACCGCGATCACCGCGGTGGGCTCCAGCGACACACCGGTCCCCCACTACGGCCGGCTGGAGTACCCAAACGACCAGGACTGGTTCTCGTTCTCGGGCGTCAACGCACAGCGCTACCGGGTCAGCTTCGATGGTGCGGCCACCGTCCCGGTGCTGTCGATCTACGTGGCCGCGGATATCAACACGCCGATGGTCCAGGCTCAGCGGGCGACGGTCGACTTCCAGGCGCAGAACAACGGCACGCTCTACCTAGCGGTCTCGGGGCCCGCCGGCGCGAGCTATAACTTTCGGCTGGTTCGAACGCCCTAATGAAGGTTGTTCAGGATTTTGACCAGCTCGGCCATCGAAACAGAGGGTCGATCCTGGAGCGCAGCAGCTACCTTCGATACGAACCCGTCGATGGGTGGATTCTCACCAGGAACATAGCCAAACATGCGAAGATGATCGCCAACCGCCCGCCATTTTGTAGCTCACTTCGACAGGGAGCCGGGCCTCCGCTGATCGAGATCCGGACGCCCTAAATGAACTTCTTGAGGATGTTCGCCAGCTCGTCCATCGAAACCGAGGCTCGATCCATGAGAGCAGCGGTTATCTCCGAAACGAAGTCGTCGATGGTTGAATTTTCACCGGGGATATGGCCCAGCGTCCTCAGATCATCGAGAATCTGTGAGGTCGCCTCAGGAACAGGGAGCACCTCGTGGGGAAGATCAGAGGCGACCTCTTGGAAGGCACCAATGACCTTTCGGATCGCGGCCTTCGGGTCCTCCACCGCGATTTGACCGGTCCGGGTCAGGTACTCCGTTGCTTTGGGGAGGTCCTCTTCAGTCGCACCCAGGGCTCTCAACAAGTCCTGATCTCCCTTGCTCAGGCCACTCGTACCGCCGCTCGTTTGGCTGGAGCTCCGTCCCATTAGCCTCTTTCCAAGATCTGCGGTGCGCTGAAAGAAGCTCCTCCCGCCCTCCCGAATGGTAGTTTGACCGGCCACGCCGACCGCGGCGCCGAGCACGGCACCCGCAGCAAACGCCCCTCCGATCGGCCTTCCCGAAGCTCGGAGGCTGAACTCCACCCCCTGCTCTCCGGCGAGCCGCCGCTCTCGGAAACCGACTCGGAGCGCGTTCGCAGTACCACCCGCCAGGGCGAAATAACCGGTGGTGGGGGTCAACACGGGAATGCCCATACAGGGATTGTCGAACCCTGCCGGCCATCGTTTCAGTCCGGAGCTGTCGCGTCCTAAACCCTGAATCTTACTGGCGGCCCCTTCCCCACGCACCTGACCCATAGGCCCCATGCAGATTCGATGAAAAGGCACAAGCGAAGGTGGTTCGAACGCCCTAACTGAGCCGCTTCAGGATGTTCGCCAGCTCGGCCATCGAGACAGAGGGTAGACCTTTAAGAGCAGCGGTTACCTTCGACATGAACCCATCGATGGGTGGGTTATTGCCGGGAGCATGGCCGAGCATGCCGAGGTGATCGAGAAGATGTGAGAGAGCCTCGGATCCTGTGATCGATTCGTCGGCCATTTCGGAGGCAGTCCTTTGGAAGGCATCAACGACTTGCTTGATTGCGGCCTGTGGCTCCTCCACCGCGAATCGACCGAGCCGGGCCAGGGGCTCCCTTGCTGCAGCGATTTGCTGTTCGGTGAAACCCATCCCCCTCAGAGTTTCCGGATCCATGAGGTCGTTGAAGACTTCGCTGGCCATCCGGGTGCTACCATCGGGCGATGTCAGGTTCGGCAACCAGTTGGTCGACGGCGTTTGGTTGGGGCCCCGTCCCACCAGCCGCTCTCCGAGCTCCGCGGTGCGTTTAACCGGTGGTTGGGGTCAACACGGGAATGCTCATGCAGAGATTATCGAACGCCGTCGACGCTCGTTTCACCCCGGAGCTGTCACGTCCGAAACCCTGATTCTTACTGGCGACCCCTTCCCCCACGCACCTGATTTAGGACGGCCGATACTGGCGCTTGATCCGGGTCAGATAGGGATGGCGTGCCAGCCGTTGGCGGCGCTCCTCGGCCCGGGTCTTGTCGTGCCCTTCGACTGCATGGGCACTCGCAGGAATCGTTGGCTCGGCCGCGGTCGCGGGCTCAGCGTTCACCACGGCCGAAGGAGTTGCCGGCGCGACGGGAGGCGCGAGGG
>JBGTHI010000587.1:0-1607 GCA_041746295.1 Myxococcaceae bacterium | reverse complement strand
CGTCACCCCCTCGGTGCGCAGGGCCTGGAGCAGCCCGGTGCCCGACTCCAGTTCCACGAACCCCGCGAAGATCCGTCGCACCACCACCGCCTCGGCCTCGTTGACCACCAGCTTGCGGTCCCGGACGTCGTAGCCGAGCGGCGCCCAGCCGCCCATCCACATGCCTCTTGCTCGGGACTGGGCGAACTTGTCCCGGATGCGCTCGCCGATCACCTCACGCTCGAACTGGGCAAAGGACAGCAGCATGTTGAGGGTGAGCCGCCCCTTGCTGGTCGTGGTGCTGAAGTGCTGGGTGACCGAGACAAAGGTCACCTGATTGGCCTCGAACACCTCCACCAGCTTGGCGAAGTCCCTGAGGGAGCGGGAGAGCCGGTCGATCTTGTAGACGACGACCACATCGACCAGCCCGCGTTCTATGTCGGCCAGGAGCCGCTTCAGGGCAGGGCGCTCCAGCGTGCCTCCCGAGACCCCGCCATCGTCATAGCGGTCCGGCACCAGGATCCAGCCCTCCGGGCGCTGTGAGACGATGTAGGCCTCGCAGGACTCCCGCTGCGCATGCAGGGAGTTGAACTCCTGCTCAAGCCCTTCCTCTGAGGACTTGCGGGTGTACACCGCGCAACGGACCTTGCGGACCACGGGCTTGCTGGCCGGCGGCTTCTTCGGGACAGAGGCCTTCATGGCCGTGCCGCCTGGCTCTTCAGGCCGAAGAACACCCAGCCGTTCCAGCGCGTGCCGGTGATGGCGCGGGCCACTGCGGACAGGCTCTTGTAGGGCCGGCCCTGATAATCGTAGCCGTCGTGCAGCACCGTGGTGCAGTGCTCGACCCCCTGCCACTCGCGGATCAGCCGCGTCCCGGCGATCGGGCGGTTGTCGGCCTTCAGCTTGCGGACCGAGATCTTGCCGCCGTCCAGTTGCACCCCAAGCGCCTCCAGGCGGGCGACGGTCTCGGGCTTCAGGCCGCCATAGGCGAGTTCCTGGATCCTGTACGCGAGCCGGCTCTCCAGGAAGCGCCGATTGTAGGGCGGCGGCTCCTTGCCGAAGAGCTCGCGCCACTGCTCCTTCAGTTCCGGCGTCGGCGTGGTCTTCAGCGCCGCCAGCCGGGCCAGCACGGTGTCTGTCATGATCCTCTCCCCACAGTCTCTCTGCGGGAGTGACCACCGCTCTCGGCGGGCATGAAGTGAAGAGAACTTTCTCCACGGTCGCGAGATAGTCCGCTTGACTGTCGGGCCCGGAGCCGAACCAGCCCGACGGCGAGGATCTCGGCCACCTCGGCGAGGCGCTCGGCGGCGAGCGTATTGGTCGCAGCCTGTGTGTTCGCGCCGATCCGAATGCCTGGTTGGGAAAGTTTGTTTGCTTTCATGGCTACCGAGGGTAGCCGAATGGCAAACCTTCTCCAGCCCGAGAGGTAATCATTCGCAAGCGAGCGAAGACAAAGGAACAGCGTCGCAGAGCAGTGCTGAACAGAGGACGATCACACAATTTGATGTATGCCTTTGATCCTGCGGTAACCCCGTTGCGTGAAGCTGATGCTCACTGCCGCTGGTTGCACTCAGCCGCAGCGGGGGAGGCGGCATGGGCCACCAGCATCTCGGACGGTTGCCTCGAAC
>JBGTHI010000586.1:0-3923 GCA_041746295.1 Myxococcaceae bacterium | reverse complement strand
TTGAGGCTCAGGAGCACCGGGTGGTCCCGCGCCGCGCCGCGCTTTTCCACCACCTGGACGCGGCGCTTCGCGTCAGCGGCGGCGGCGGTGAGCATCTCCTCGAAGGCCTCTTCTCCCACGTGGTACGTGCAGGAGGCGGTGATCAGGATGCCGCCGGGCCGGAGGAGCTGCATCGCGCGCAGATTGATCTCCTTGTAGCCGCGCAAGGCCGACTCGATCGCATCCTTGTTCTTGGCGAAAGAAGGCGGGTCCAGCACCACGGTGTCGAACTGCCTGCCTTCATCCACCGCGTCGCGCAGAAAATCGAAGGCGTTGGCGGTCACCACCTCCACATTCTTGAGGCCGTTCGCCGCCGCGTTGGCCTTGAGCTGCTCTCCAGCGGCTTCGGAGATCTCCACCGCGGTGACCTTGTCCGCGCGCTGCGCGAGCTGCAGCGCGAAGCCGCCCACATAGGAGAAGCAGTCCAGCGCTTGGCCATAGCTATAGGACACCGCGGCCAGGTGGTTCTCGCGCTGGTCCAGGAAGGCGCCGGTCTTCTGCCCGGTCAACAGATCGACTTCGAATCGGACGGCGCCTTCCGAATAGGGAACGGTCGGAAGCAGCTCGCCCGCCAGGAGATCCTTCTCCGGCTTCAGCCCTTCCAGGGTCCGCACCCCAACGTCGGAGCGGTTGACGATGCCGCGCGGCCGGAACAGATCCGCCAGCAGCTCGCTAAAGAGGGCTTTCCGCTTCTCGGTGGCCTGATTGAGGAACTGGACCGAGAGGAAGTCGCCGTAGCGATCCACCACGAGGCCGGGAAGCAGGTCCGATTCTCCGTGTACCATCCGGTAGCAGCTCTCGCCCGGGAACAGCTTGCGGCGGAGCGCGTCGGCCCGCCCCAGCCGGGTGCGGAAGAAGGCCGCATCCACCGCTTCGTTTTCGTAGGTCAGCCAGCGCAGGGCGATCTTCGAGGCCGAGGAGTAGAAGGCCTGCCCCAGGAACCAGCCGCGTTGATCGGTGACTCGAACCACCTCTCCCCCCTCGAAGCGGGGCTCAGCGGCGAGGTCGGCGCGGTAGATCCAGGGATGGCCCTTCTGCCACCGCTCGACTCCGCGGCGCACCAGAACCACCGTGGGCATTTCTCCCGCGGCCGAAGGTCCCTCGGGCGTTCTCTCCTTCGAGCGCAAGTGGACGGTCGCCCGGGCGGTGCGGAATACATTGGAGGGGGACTGCTTCGCCGTCTTGTCCCGCGGCTTGGCGGCGGGCTGCGCGGGTCGGGGAGATCGAGAAGAGCTGCTGGAGCGGGGGTCGGAGCGGCGGTTCACGCGGCTGGGGATATCACGAAGCGCCAGCAACGGTGGGCAGTGGCCGGACGGATGTCGGGTGGGATCGATCGAGGGGTCAGCTCTTCCAACGCCGTGCTCGGGGGCAGCGCGCGCCAACCCGCCTCAAACCCCTGGAAGTTGGTGGAGAAGTAGAGCGTTCCGCCTGGGGCGAGACGGCCCAGTGCGTCGGCCACCAGCCTCGGATGGTCTCGCTGGATCTCGAAGCGCCGCTCCATCGCCTTGGAGGTCGAGAAGGACGGAGGATCGAGAACGATCAGATCATACCGAAGCGAGCGGTCGGTCTCTCGAAGCCAGCGAAGCGCATCGGCGCGCTCGAAGTGATGCTGGGCGCCCTGAAGGCCGTTGAGGGCGAGGTTGCGCTCCCCCCATTCCAGGTAGTGCGGCGAGAGATCCACGGTGGTGGTCTCATGTGCACCGCCCGCCGCGGCGTAGACCGTAAACGCGCCGGTATAGGCGAAGAGATTCAGAAACCGCTTGCCGCCCACCTCGGCACGGACCCGGGCGCGGGTCACCCGGTGATCGAGGAAGAGGCCGGTGTCCAGGTAGTCGCTCAGATTGACGGAGAACCGGAGCCCCTGCTCGCGCACCACCTGCTCCCTGCCGGTCCTTCCCAGACGTTGATACTGCTCCTTGCCCCAGGCCTTGGGAGCATGGAGCTTGAGGTAGACCTGATCGATCGGGACCTCCAGCGCCTCCGCCACCGAGCTGACCTCCGGCGAGTCGGAAGAGAGCGGCGCCTCCGCGTTCCGTGCCCTCCGTCGGGGATAGGCCGCCCAGTGAAGCCGGCCGTCGTACCAATCTATAGCGTAGGGGAACTCCGGGATGTCCCGGTCGTAGATCCGATAGGCGGTTAAATCTTCGCAGCGTGCCCATTTCTTGAAGTGGCGGGCGTTCTTGAGCACGCGTTGCGTGAGAGAGATAGCCAATGGCGCCGCAGCTTGCATCGCCGCGGCGGTGATCGCAAATGGGGTTGAGCCCCTGCGGGCCATCCCATAAACGTCGAACCATGCGCTTCGACACCCTCGCCATCCACGCAGGACAGAGCCCCGACCCCACCACCGGGGCGATCATGACACCGGTCTACCTGACCTCGACCTATGTGCAGACGGGACCCGGCGAGCACAAGGGCTATGAGTACAGTCGGACGCAGAATCCCACCCGCACTGCGTTGGAAGGCTGCCTCGCGGCGTTGGAGGGCGCCAAGCACGGGCTCGCCTTCGCTTCTGGCCTGGCAGCCACCGACATGGTGATGCACCTGCTGGATGCGGGCGATCACGTGGTCTGTTCCGACGACGTCTACGGCGGCACCTTCCGAATCTTCGACAAGGTCTTCAAGCGGAAGGGGCTGAGCTTCTCCTTCGTGGAGCTGTCCGATGCGCGCAATCTGGAGTCGGCGATCACGCCGAAGACCAAGCTGGTCTGGGTTGAAACCCCGACCAACCCGATGCTGAAGCTGATCGACCTGGCCGCGGTGGCGGAGGTAGCGCGGAAGAAGGGGGTCATCTCCGTCTGCGACAACACCTTCATGAGCCCCTACTTCCAGAGGCCGCTCTCGCTGGGGTTCGACGCCGTGATGCACTCCACCACCAAGTTCATCAACGGACACAGCGATTGCGTGGGCGGCTTCGTGGCCACCAGCGACTCGGGGCTCGCCGAGCGGATGGCTTTCCTACAGAACGCGGTGGGAGGCGTGCCCTCCCCGATGGACAGCTTTCTGGTGCTGCGCGGAGTGAAGACCCTCCATCTGCGGATGGAGCGTCACCAGGAGAACGCCTTCAAGGTTGCGGAGCGGCTCGCGCGTCATCCCAAGGTGGAAAAGGTGACCTATCCCGGGCTCGTGTCGCATCCGCAGCATGGGCTGGCCAAGCGGCAGATGACTGGGTTTGGCGGCATGCTCACCTTCAACATCAAGGGCGGGTTGGAGGCGGCCCGCCAGTTCCTGCGGTCGGTGAAGATCTTCGCCTGTGCCGAATCGCTCGGCGGGGTGGAGTCGCTGATCGAGCATCCAGCGATTATGACCCACGCCTCGGTGCCCAAGGAGAACCGGGACAAGCTCGGCATTTCGGATGGGCTGATCCGCCTCTCGGTGGGAGTCGAGGACGCCGCCGATCTGATCGAAGATCTCGAGGGGGCGCTGCGGAAGGCCTAGCCATCGCCCAGCGCGGCCACCGGCCGCAAGCGATCCCAAGAGATCACCTCCTGGAGGTCATGCCCAGCCCACGGTGCGGCTTCTTCGGAGGGCTGTTGGGCGAGTTGCTTGGCGACCGCCCGCGGCGTTTCGTCCCAGAGTTGGGCGCCCTCGTTCGGGAACCAGCTGTTGGGAAGCTGCGGCAGCGGGCGGAAGCGGCGAACGGCGGGCTGCCTCGGCTCGAACGGGGTAACCGGCGCCAGCCCCTCCGGCAGGCCGACCGCGGGGGCGTGGTGGACCAGCTCATCGCCGATCACGTCATTGTCGGCGTCCAGGCCATACTGGAGCCCGAAGTCCGCACCGGAGCTCCCGTCGCCTGACGAAAGCTCAATCCCGTCGAGCGGTGGCTCGCCCGCGCCGGGATCGTTGTAGGCCTGGAGCTCCAGCTGGGAACCCTCGGCTCCGCTGGG
>JBGTHI010000585.1:0-3936 GCA_041746295.1 Myxococcaceae bacterium | reverse complement strand
ATTGTCCAGAAAGAGCCCCGGAGTCCCGTCTGCTTGACTGCGACACAGTACGCGGCCTATGTCGTGAAGGAAAGGCAGGCAATGGCCATTGCCGGCGAGATGCCTGGCCTATTTGGCGAGGCCTACGCGGGATTCGCAATACATCGGAACGACGACAATTCCCATGAACTCCGCGTATTCACCAAAGACGTGGCACGGGCGCAGGAGGCTATTGAGAAAGGGATTGATCGCGTCATGCCTGTTCGTTTTTCACTTGCGCAACTGTATGAGGCACAGCAGAAGATTCAGGTGGCGGCCACTGAGTTGGGAGTTTGGGGACCGATCCTTCATACCGTCGGCCTCCCGATCCCGAAGAACAAGGTGATGCTCGAAATCTTGATCGGGCGGGAAGAAGTTGGAAAGGAAATAGCGGATGCCGCCAAAGTTCCATACTCCATAGTTTACGTAGTGGGCTCGCTTAGCGCGCCAGTTCCCGCATCCGAGGGGGCACCGTCTTCTATGTCCACGGCGACAACTGACCTGAGCAACTGCGCGATGATCTTGGGTTGATCATCTTTCAAATCGTGCGATAGGGAGCGACGCACAGAGCGGTGGTTCCTTCCACCGTCTGCTTGCACATCAGCGATGAGCCAAGCTGCTCGCGAATGCGGCATAGCACGCGGCCGCGCCCCCAGCTGCTGCACGAGCGGCTGGCCAGCAGCCTGCTCGAGGACCTGGACTATGCACTGGCGGCCGATCTCACCGGCATGTCCTGGCGGGAGCACGCGACGATCCGCGGCCTTCTCGTGTCGTCCGAGGTGCTGCAGGCTGCCGCCGGCGCCGTCGCGCCGCGAGAGCGGTGGAGGGAGGCGAGGGACCGCGTGGAGGCGCAGATGCGCAGCCTTGAGGGGGACAAGCCTGGTCGACGAATGAGGCCAGCGCGACCATCGCGGTAGGGTAAACCCATCGTCCGCTAGGCGCCGGAAGCCCCGTCCGATATGCTGTGAAGAAGCGAGGCCGCCTGGTGCATCGAACACACAGGCAGCCTCTGACCAGCCACTCATTGGGGAAGCGGCATGGGTGCCTCTAAGTCTATCCTGTGCCTCGCATCGATTCTTTTTGCGGGTTGCGCAACAAAGCTCGAGGTGACGTATCAGACCGATCCGCCGGGAGCGGTCATCTATGAAGCCGGGATGCGGGTGGGATACAGCCCGGTCACAGTGGTCTATCCAGTCGATGAAGCCTTTTCCGCCGGAGGCTGCTCGAAGCTCTCGCCGATCATTGCCCGCTGGGTGAGCGGGGCAGCGTCTCAGCCCATTAGGAGGATCGCATGCGCCAATCAGGGCATGCGTCAGGCGCTCATGATTCAGCGCCCGCGGCAGCCCGGCATCGAGGTCGATGAACACTTTGCGCTCCAGGTCGAGCGCAACGAGATCATGACGCAGCAGGCAGCAGCGCAGCGGGACGCGGCCACGGCCCAGATGATCCAGGCCCTCAAGCCGATGCCGAAGCCTGTGGTGGTGAACAACATTCCGGAGCCGATGTCGAATTCGACTCGCTGCACAAAGCCAATCGCGGGGCTCCCAGGTCATCACGAATTGCAGGTAAGAGGAGGGAGAGCTGGCGAAGTAGACTGCTGCGGCACCCCCTCTTAATCAGTGCGCGTGAGGCAGCTCCTCGAGTGCCTTTCAAGGGAAGAAAACAATGGTTGAAGCGCAGCGCTCCAGAGACTTAACCGTCAAAGGTGAATCGATAGAGCGCATATTCGGCAACTACCAAGCGTGGCGCTATGTCGTGAACCGGCGGTACCAGCGCAAGCTGGTGTGGACACTTGATGAAAAGTGCCGTTTCATCGACTCTATTCTCTCAGGATACCCGGTCCCCATCGTCCTGCTGGCGGAGCGAAAATCTGCTGGTCACAGTGATTTCGAGATCATCGATGGGATGCAACGCCTTAACGCCATTTTTAGCTTCATTGAGAACGAGTATGCCGTTGACGGCAAGTTCTTTGATCTCAACACAATGGCCGAGACCAAAGCGCTCCTCGACAAGGGCGAGCTAGAGCAAAGCCAGCCGCTGCTCGAACGTGACGCCTGCGTGCAAGTAGCTGCGTACACGGTACCTCTATCTATCTACGAATTCGCTGGCGAAGGCGATGTTGACGAGGTATTCAGGCGCATCAACTCTGGCGGCAGAAAACTATCCCGACAGGAGCTGCGGATCGCAGGGTCCACCGGAAATTTCGCTCAGGCTGTGCGGCAGATTGCCGCGAAGGTAAGGGGCGACGTGTCAGCGTCCGATTCGCTGCCTCTAAACGAGATGAAGAAGATCAGCATCGCAAATCGTGAGCTACCCTATGGCATTGATGTTGATGAGATGTTCTGGATAAAGCATGGCGTCCTGACCAAAGAACAGGTCCGCGAGTCGCGCGATGAAGAGATCATCGCCGACATCCTTGCTTTCATGCTGCTGGAGGAGAAGCCCCCGTCGCGCAGCGAAGCATTGGATGACTTCTTCGGATACAGCGAAGGCAACGGCTCGCAACAGCGCCACGAGCAGATTGAGTTGGCGACTCAGCGTTGCACCAGTGAGGTGGTAACAGCAGACTTTCAGAGGGTTCTGGATCAACTAAAGGTCACGCTCAATCGAGCCGAGAGCAGCCTGGGGCAACTGCTGTTTGGCTCACAGCCGCCTCGGGCGCCTAGGTATTTCCAGGTCGTGTTTCTGGCTCTGCACAAACTGATCGTTGTCCAGAACCAGGAAGTTGTGGATCAGGATCAACTCGTCCGGCTGCTCTCTGGGAGCGGCAGCAAGATTTCCATACCGGAGGGAGGCCGCTGGGGGGCCGAGGATAGAACGAGAGCGGTGGACGCTGCAGCTGGCATGTATGGTGCCGCCTTTGGGCCGGCCACCACTTATGATCCAGCCTTGGTGCGTTGGATCACTCAGATGGAGAACATTCTTCGGCAGTCATACACGGAGCAGGGTGCCTACGATTTCAAACAGGGGTTCCTACGCCTTGATGGGAGCAACAGGTTCGACGAGGATAGTTTCGACAAGATCATGAAGACCCTTGTCGGAATCTCCAACATCCGCAAAGGGGTCCGGGGCTATGTCCTGGTCGGTGTTGCCGACAGTGACGCAGACGCGAGACGGGTTGCTACCCTTTATGGAGTTGATCCGCGACCATTCGATCGCTTCTTCATTACTGGCATAGAGCACGAAGCGCAGGCCATCGGCCGCGTCCTGGACGACCTCTTTATCGATCTCACGAGGAGGGTCATGGCTTCCGCGTTATCCGATCCCCTGAAGGGGTATGTGGCTCGCAATGTGAAGGCTGTTAGGTATTACGACAAGACCGTCTACATCTTTGAGGCTCAGGCTCAGAACCAGCCATCCAACTTTGGCGGCGTCTTCTATGTAAGGCATGGGAATAGGCTTTGCGAAATTCCGGTCGAACAGTACCCGGAGCTGTTTGGACGATTTAACGCTGGCATGTAAGAGACTGGACTCTCCGCAGCACGCCACTGGTTCCACCAGAGACGCTGACCGTCGGTGCGGGCCTGCAGGAAGTAGCCGATCTCGTGAAGGCCATCCTTGCTGCCGCCGATCAGCGATAGCTTGAAGACCTTGCCCGCGGCAGCGTCCAACTGGACAGGCCGCACTGGCAGGAATAGCCGCAGGGAGCGCCGCTCGCATAGGTGATAACCAGCGGACTGCTGGTTGGGCGGAGGCAGGTCGGCTATGCTGGAGGAGCGAGACCACCAGGCGCTTGGGGCACCTGGCAGTCTCTGACCATCCCACTTATAGGAGAAGTGACATGGCTTCCAGGAATATAACCGGGGCGCTGATGCTGGCGCTGATTGCCGGCTGCGGCGGAGGCGGGTCGGACAGTCCTACGGCCGTCAGCGCGAATCCAC
Organism: Myxococcaceae bacterium; assembly: GCA_041746295.1. GTDB lineage: Bacteria > Myxococcota > Myxococcia > Myxococcales > Myxococcaceae > JBGTHI01. The sequence continues at coordinate 37 of JBGTHI010000585.1, read as the reverse complement.
CAGAGCCGACAGCGGCCGCGCCGGCACCTGCACCCAG